>JAYTVD010000139.1:0-4615 GCA_043744175.1 Phyllobacteriaceae bacterium | reverse complement strand
CTATGACGCAGACGGATCAGGTGGTGGACTTGCCATACAATTCGCCACGCTGACCAATCATGCAGTGTTGCTCAATACGGATTTTGTTGTGATTTGAGGGGAACGTGTGTCCCGATACCGATGAAGGCACGCCGATACATCAGCTTAGTTATGCTCAGAGAACCGCGTGAGTTCTATGGTAATGTGGCGGAAGGGGTGGGATTCGAACCCACGGTACGGTTCCCCGCACGCCAGTTTTCAAGACTGGATCCATAAACCACTCGGACACCCTTCCTTCGCCGGTGCTTATGACGAGAAACCTGTTTGCAATCAAGACCGAAAGTGCAGTAATTTGTACAAGATTGCATTTGCCCATTACAAACTGATAATCCATCATGGGATTGTTGGCGTACATCAAAGGGCACTACAACAATACCGAACCGAAGGAGCAGTTGGTTGATTGATTTGCGCACCAAAATTTTTGGCCCATTAGTCGTCGCGGCGATGTGCGGGTTTGCCACATGTCCAGCAATTGCCGATGATCTGAATGGGCAAGACATTAAGGCGACCATCGGCGGAAAGCGGGTGGTGCTTTCAAGTGTTGGCTTCCAATTCCCACTATTTTACAACAATAATGGCAGAGTTACCGGCGACGGCAGCGCTGTGGGACTTTCAAAGTTCTTTGCGCCAAAGGAAACCGGCAGTTGGTGGGTTGCTGGTAATCAACTTTGCCAAAAATTTCCGACTTGGTACAAAGGGCAGACATTCTGCTTCACTCTGCAAATGACCGACGCTAACAATCTAAGCTGGAAACGGAATGATGGGTATAGCGGATCAGCGAAGATTTCAGGATGAAGTGGGTAAAAGCGTGCCAAATTAGAGCGCTGCCTTGCTTATGCCGCCTTGTTGCCACATTTTTTTAATCCAACGCTAAAGAATATATGTGAAATGCTAGAGTGGGACTCGCGGCTGGTGTAAATTGGCTTGGTCGGGTTATATGGGCTGTTGGGGAATTAGCGTCATATGGACAAATTAAACCGCATGGAAAAAATGATGAGTGCTCGTGCGTTTTGGTTCGTCTGTGCTTCAGCTCTTGCGTTAACGGCCTGTGCATCTAGCGGCCCCAAGGTTACCTACATAAAGAAGACCAAGTCCACCGAGTATTTTTCCGAGAAAGATTATGGCGTTAAGGCCAGTCCACGTGTTGTTGATGTGGCAATGTCAGTGACGACACTCGGCCATGCCAAGCGGTTGCCACGAGGTGGTGGGCGCGATCAGGTGGGCAAGCCCTATCAAGTGCGCGGCAAATGGTATTATCCGACCGTTGACCCACACTTTAAGCAGACTGGTACTGCGTCTTGGTATGGCGATGCGTTCCATGGTCGTTTGACCGCCAATGGCGAAATATACGATATGAACATGTTGTCAGCAGCGCATCCGACCATGCCGCTTCCAAGCTATGCGCGTGTGACCAATAAAGCCAACGGCAATTCTGTGATTGTACGCGTCAATGATCGTGGGCCCTATGCCCATGGCCGCGCTATTGATTTGTCGCGCAAAGCCGCCCAGATGCTTGACTATACCGGCACGGGGACAGCACAGGTGAATATTGAATATATTGGCCGCGCGCCAATTGATGGCAATGACGATGAATACTTGCTGGCGTCTTACCAACCGGGCAATGGTCAGCCACAAATTCCAGGGCAATCCGACGTCATGGTCGCGATGAATACAGCGGCAACACCAAGTCAGCAAATATCCAATGATGGGGCAGTGCTCAGCTTGGCCGCGGACGAAGGATATGTGCCGCCAGCGCGTCTCTCAGTGCAGCAAGAGCCATTCGATCCGTTTGCTGCCAATGCGGATATTCAGTTGCCGCAAAGTGGTCCGTTACCTATTAACCGGCCGCAAGAATGTCTATTGGGTGAACTTTGTGCACCCGGTGCTGGCAATGAGTTGAAGGGTAGCTTGCTGAGTGGATATGCGGATTCGCGCATCTCAGCTGCCAATAGGGCCGCGCCAGCTTTTGCGGCTCTTGGGCTTTCTCAATCTTCGATAAAAGAATGGAGGCAAGCCGCTATTGCCGAGCGCATTCTTATTGGAACCTATACCAAGGCTGATCTTAAAAAGATCAAACTATCATTATCTGCGCTGGCCACCGTATCAACAGAAACCGGTACAGATGGCACAATTGAAATTTATGCTGTCGCGAAATCCAACCATAAGACCGATGATGTTTTGCGGGCAGCATGGAAGAATGGTTTTGTTGACGCATTTGTCGTTCGCTGAAAACAGTCATAGCTTTTCTTTGTATAACTCACAGTTGAAGACCGGCAATTGATGCCATAAGACGATGGCAGATCGGGGAATGATCATGTCGCGCGCTGCTTTTTTTCTAACTTTGTTTGCGTTGTTTTCGGTTGGGCGGATTTCCGATGCCAACGCGCAACTATTTGAAACCAAAGCCAAAACTGCATTTATGATTGATGCGCAAACGGGCACAGTCCTGTTTGAAAAGGACGCTGACACACCAATCCCGCCGGCATCGCTTGCCAAACTGATGACAACAGAAATCGTATTTCACGCCATTAAGGCGGGCAGCCGCGCAATGGGTGACACGTTCAAAGTCAGCGAAAACGCATGGCGCACGGGCGGCGCATCGTCGGGTGGATCGACAATGTTTGCCAAGTTAGGCTCAGTAATTCCGCTGCAAGATCTCATTCGGGGTGTCATCGTTCAATCGGCAAATGATGCCTGCATTACTATCGCGGAAGGCTTTGCCGGATCAGAAGACAGCTTTGCCTCCTTGATGAATGAGCGGGCAAAAGAACTGGGGCTTACCAAGTCCGTATTCAAAAACTCAACAGGTTTGCCAGCAGCCGGACAGCAAGTAACGATGCGGGAGTTGGCATTGCTCGCCAAGCACATTTGGCAGGAATACCCTGAAAATTATAAGATTTTTGCCGAACCCGACTTTACGTGGAACAAGATTCTTCAACGCAACCGTAACCCGCTTTTGGCCATGGATATTGGCGCGGACGGCATGAAAACCGGTTTCACCGAGGAAACTGGATATGCCATTGTTGGCTCTGTAGAGCGCAATGGAATGCGGGTTTTTGTGGCGATGAGCGGGATGGCTAGCGAGCGCGAACGTGCAGAAGAATCGCGCAAATTGCTGGATTGGGGCGCAACGGCATTTACCCGCGTGGCAATTTATTCGAAAAATGAAGCGATGGGTGATGCCTCGGTATTTGGCGGAACGGCATCCAGCGTGCCTTTAGGTTCGCCCGAAGATGTGGCCGTTTTGATCCCGACTGCCAACAAGGACAAGCTGAAAGCACGGATTTCCTATATGGGGCCGATTACGGCCCCAATCGAAAAAGGTCAACGAATCGGCACACTTAAGGTCTATGTTGGCGAGGCACTGAGCCAGGAAACGCCCTTGTATGCGCTCAATGACGTGACGGAAGGAACACTGTTTCAACGCGCTACCAGCGCCCTCAAGGAGTTGGCAACAGGGTGGATTCGCTCGCTTTGACGGCATTGAGGCCTGAATAATTCAGAATTAATCAAAACTACTTTTGCTTAAAATGACAGGATGGGGCATACCCCAAACGTGCATAAAAGTGCATGGGTTTTGGGGCGCAGAGGCAAGAGTGACGGGCTTTTTTATTACATTTGAAGGGGGCGAAGGGGCGGGGAAATCCACCCAAATGGCGATGCTTGCCGCCTCTTTGAAGGCTGCCGGTCAAGACGTTGTGGTAACGCGCGAGCCGGGCGGATCGCCGGGTGCCGAGGCTGTTCGCCATGTCATTTTGAGCGGATTGGCCGAGCCCTACGGCCCCGTACTGGAGGCTGTTCTCTTTGCGACATCGCGTAATGACCATGTGGAACAGGTGATACGGCCTGCGGTCGCTGCGGGTAAGATTGTCATAAGCGACCGCTTCGCCGATTCCAGCCGTGTTTACCAAGGCATGAGCGGAGCGCTGGACTATGAATTTGTTGAACATCTTCAACAGATTGCCATCAATGGCATGGTGCCTGACCTCACGATTATTATGGATATTGATCCCAAACTAGGTTTGGAACGCGCGGCGATCCGGCGGGCAGTGCCTGCAGATCGGTTTGAAAAAGAGACCGTGGCGATGCATCAGAAGCGCCGTGAAGGATTTTTGACCATTGCCAAGCGTGAACCGAACAGATGCGTTGTGATTGACGCGACACAAGATCAAGTGAATATAGCCGGCGACATACTAGCGCTGGTTAATCTGCGATTGGCTAAGACAGAGGCACTCGGCTCATGAGCGATCTCGATGTGCCACAAAACCACGACAGTCTGCCCGGATTTCCGGCGCCGTCTGAGGCGACGCGGGTGTTCGGGCACGATGCGCAGACCAATTTTTTGATAGATCTCTATCGGTCCGGCAAGATGCACCACGCGCTGCTATTTGACGGCCCAACGGGTATTGGCAAAGCGTCCCTGGCGTTTCTCTTTGCCCGCTATCTCATTCAAAACGCTGACTTTTCTAACGCCTCTGCCAATTTGCCGGATGATGGCGAAAGCGCAGACATGCGCCAAATTGTGCTGGGCGTTCACCCGCAGGTACTGCATTTGACGCGGCCGTTGGATGCAAAA
>JAYTVD010000138.1:0-4642 GCA_043744175.1 Phyllobacteriaceae bacterium | reverse complement strand
ACGGTTTCTTCATATAAATCAATGGTTTCCGCAAATTCACTGGATAAGTCTATAGCACTTCAAACGATGACTGGAAATCAAATCCTGAGGCGTTAGTTTAGACGATATGGCTCACGAAATCGCGCAAAAACTGTTGAAATGGTATGATTTGAACCATCGCGACCTGCCGTGGCGGGTCGCTCCGGCGGATATAGCCAAGGGCGAAAGGCCTGATCCTTACCGTGTTTGGCTGTCTGAAATCATGTTGCAGCAGACTGTTGTGGAGACGGTGAAGACATATTTCGCTTTCTTTACAAAGACTTGGCCGACTATTCATGCACTCGCAGCGGCGGACGAGGAGGATATTCTCAAAGCATGGGCGGGGCTGGGCTATTATAGCCGCGCGCGGAATTTAAAAAAGTGCGCGAACCTTGTGGTGGCGCAGCACGGGGGAGAGTTTCCACAATCAATTCAAGCACTTGAGGCGTTGCCGGGTATCGGGCGTTATACCGCCTCGGCGATTATGGCGATTACTTTCGGGAAGCCGGAAGCTGTTGTGGATGGCAATGTGGAGCGGGTTTTCACGCGGCTTTTTGCCATTGAGACGCCAGTGATAAAGGCAAAAGCGCAGCTATATCAATTGGTTAGCGAGGCACTCAGTCAAACACGTCCCGGAGATTTTGCTCAAAGCTGCATGGACCTTGGGTCCGCCATTTGCACCCCGCGAAATCCGAAATGTGGCCTCTGCCCGTTTAGTGACATTTGCGCCGGATATGCCAGCGGCGAGCCGCAACGCTTCCCCATAAAACTTGCCAAGCCCTTGAAACCATTGCGCTTTGGCGCGGCCTATATTGCGGTGGATAGCGATGGTGCTGTTCTGCTGGCCAAGCGCGACGACAAGGGCCTGCTGGCCGGAATGACTGGCGTGCCGACCACAAAATGGGATTCGCGGCAGGACGGGGCAACGGATTTGAGCGAAGCGCCGATGGCGGGCGATTGGCAAGAGTGCGGCTCCATCGCCCATGTTTTCACGCACTTTGAACTATCGCTGAAAGTCTATCGCAATGCGGTCGGAAAGCGCCCGGAAACGATACGCCGCTCGCCCGAAGATGATGCGGAAACCGTGCGGAATGCGCACGGAGACAGTGCGGAGGCAGTACGGACGCCGCTTGGCAACGAATTTTGGTGGTCCAGCCCCGCCGACCTGCCCAACGAAGCGCTGCCGACCGTGATGAAGAAGGCGATTGAGGCGGCGGTGAAGGGCGCGACGCGGAAGCATCGGCCATAAGATAGGCCTTGTGTTCCGCTAGGCAGAGAGGCCGACAAATTTGTCGATCAACGCGAATGTTGCCTGCGGCTGCTCGATGTGCGGCAAGTGGCCGGCGCGGGGCACGGGTGCAAATTGGGCGTTTGAAAGAGCCTTGGCGTAGGCCTGCCCATAGGCCGGCGTGACAATTTTATCGGCCTCACCCCAAATCACCAGCGTGGGCACTTTCACTTCACGCAGGCGCGCGTAAAGCATGGGGTCAAACATATAGGGATCACCAGCGTAAACCTTCATCGTTTCACTATTGCCGCGCTGAAGCGCGATGCGCTCCGGCGGGAATGTTGAGGGATCGACGAAGAAGCGATCCGGATCAAAAAAAGCATTCTCAGCAATTTCTCGCGGACTGAGACCAAAGATATTTTTGATTGGCTCGTTCGGGACATCAATGCCGACAGCGTTAATTAGGATGATTGATCCGATTGTTCCAGCTTTGGCACGAAGGGCCATCTCTACGGCGATCCACCCGCCAAGTGACGAGCCGACAAGCACCGTGTTCTTGAGGCCGGAATGTTCCAGATATTGCAGATAGACCGAGGCGATATCTGAGATGGAGCTGAAGGAGGCCGGACGTCGCGTTCCGTTCCAGCCCGGATGTGTCGGGGTTACAGCATGCCTGCTCGCGGCAAGATGGGCCGAAATGGAAGCGACCGTGGCCGGGCCACCGCCGCCATGCAAGACCATAACCGGCTCGCCTGTACCGTCCTCAGTCAAGGATAATTGCAGGTCGTCTCTGGCTGAATAGCTATGGTTCATGGTATTTCCTTGGTGTGGTACGGCACGATTAGTGAGCCGAAATAAATCTTGTATCAACATGTTTATATAACTATACTGACTAGTCAAGAGAGCTTTAGAAACAAAACCGCGAGGCGCTATGGAAACCAATTTGGAAGAACTCGGCAGAGCGGTGAAACAGGCGCAGCACAGACAGTTTCAAACATTGGAAACGGCCTTGTCTAAGGTAGGCACAACACTGGCGCAGTGGGATGCTTTGCGGGCAATCAGCCGTCAGCCCGGCGCATCGGCACATGCACTGGCGATTGCCACGTTCCAAACGGATCAAGCGTTTGGCACATTGGCAAATCGTCTGCTTGCGCAGGGGTTGATTAAGCGAAAAGCCGGAGTGGGACGTCGCATCGAACACGCGCTCACTGATACGGGCGGGCAAACTCTTGCAAAGGCCAACACTGTTGCCGACAAGGTTCGCGCTGAACTATTCTCTGCACTCTCACAGGCCGAGCGCGCGGCGCTTAGTGAGATATTGGCGAAGCTTCTTAATCATGCGCCAACGGGTGATGGTGGTAATGCGGGATAGGTTTTGGCTTGGTAAGGGCGCTATAAATTTGAAGGGCAGCCTGTCCGAAATCGTACAGGTCGCCCTCCCCTAATAATTACGCGGCAACCTCAACCCAGCTTGGCGCAATGGCTGTGCCCTTGCCCAAACCATAGCCCAAGCGGATGTTGAGCATTCCCAATGGTTCGAGCAAGCGCGCGGCATTGAGGCCACCTGTCTTTTCGACAGCAAAGCCTGCTTTGGCTGCCAGCGCGGCGATGGTTTCTACGGCGGCTTCGTCATCGCCGGCTACGAATACCGGAACGCCCGCGGTGGACTTGGCGGAGCCTGAAAAAATGCTGGCGAAGATTGTGTTGAAGGCTTTTACCACTTTTGCGCCCTTGGCGACCGCTTGGATTTCTTCGGCGGCGGAGGTTGTGTGGCCTATGGTGAGGCCGGAGAAATCTGGGGTTATCGGGTTTGAAATATCGACCACGATTTTGCCCTTGAGGCCCGGATGCGCGGCGATTTCCAGCGCGGCGGCATATGGCATGGCGAGGAACACGACATCGGCTTCCTTGATGGCATCATCGACGCTGGCGGATTTTGCGTTCTTTAATGTGGCAGCGAAGGCGGCAGTGGCGGCGGCATCATGCGAGGCGAGCACCAAATCTGTGTTGCCTGCCAAACGCTTGGCTAAGCCCTTGCCCATATTGCCCAGACCGATAATTGCAGTTGTCATTTTATCTCTCCTTGAGATGTTGTTACGATAACGGTGATATAGGCGCAAATCATTCCAACAAAAATATCATTGAATTGCGTAATATAATTGCATAAAAGTATCGAATGGCCGATTTCACGGAATTGCAGACATTTGTGGCGGTGGCGCATACGGGCAGCTTTGCCAGCGCGGCGCGGCAGCTTGGTCTATCGCCCGCTATGGTGGGGCGGCGCATTCAGGCATTGGAAGAACGCTATGGTGCCAAGCTGATTGAGCGCACGACACGGGCGCACCGGCTGACCACGCTGGGCGCGGAGTTTTTGGATAAAGCCAGCCAGATTATCGACCGGATGGGAGAGCTGGACGAGCTGGTGCGGCCGGACGGAACAGCGCTGGCAGGGCGCATAAGGCTTTCTGCGCCGACGACGCTGGGCATAACGGTGATTGCCAAAATGCTGGCGCGGTTTACTGAGCTGCACCCCGCCGTTGCCGTAGAAATGAATTTGAATGACCGGCAAATTGACCTCATCAACGAGGGTTATGATCTGGCCATCCGCGTTGCGGAGCTCGCCCCCTCCTCGCTGGTGGCGCGGCGCATTGGCACTTATGATTTTGTCTGCTGCGCCGCGCCCGGCTATCTTCAACGGCATGGCACGCCGCAAAATCCGGCGGATTTGCTTAGCGCACGTTGCGTCATCAATCTCAACATCGTGCCGCGTAACCAATGGCCGTTTCGCGATGCGAGTGGCGGGACGTTCAATGTGCAGGTGCGCGGCAATCTCGAACTGGATAATGGCGAGGCGCAACGCGCGGCGGCACTGGCGGGGGCCGGTATTATTTTTGCGCCGCGTGCGCTGGTAGCAGCGGATTTGCAGAATGGCGAGCTTGTGGAAGTACTGGCTGACTTTGGCAAGTTTACGCTGCCCATCCACACGGTGCACCCTTCGCGCAACTTTGTGCCGAAACGCGTGAGCGCGTTGATTGAGTTTTTGGCGAGAGAGATGAAGGCAAGGCAAGAGACATGACAATAATTCAGCACGTGGTTTTTGATATTGGCAAGGTGCTTATCAATTATGATCCGGAAATTCCGTTCCGCCGCCTCATTTCTGATGATGCGGAACGGGCGCATTTCTTTGCGCATATCTGCACACATGACTGGAACCTGGAGCAAGATCGCGGGCGGACTTGGGCAGAGGCGGAGGCGCTGCTGATTGCGGACCATCCACAGCATGAAGCCAACATTCGTGGCTTCCGCAAATATTGGCACGAGATGGTTTATTCGGAAATCGAAGGCAGCGTGGCGATTATGCGCGGGCTGATTTCATCCGGCATGGATGTGACCATG
>JAYTVD010000137.1:0-4663 GCA_043744175.1 Phyllobacteriaceae bacterium | reverse complement strand
CAAAATCGCCGTATTTTGCTGGAAGCGCTGCGGCGCGAGCCGCATACTGTGAATGCTTTGGCGGATTTGATACCGGGAATTTCGCGACCGGCCATTTCCCAGCACCTGAAAATACTGCTCGATGCCGCGCTGGTATCCGTTCGGGCGGAGGGAACGAAGCGGATTTATGCGATTAAGAAGTCAGGCTTTGACGGCGTGAATATGTGGCTTGACCAGTTCTGGACACAAGGCTGAGAACCGGTCGAAAAGCGTACGCCAATCGCCCAGAGTGCGTACGCCGCTCATCCGAAAACCGTGCGGTAAGCGCACTGAGATGATGTGAGCATCGCTCGACAAAACAAAAGCGACCGAACGCAAAACGCCCGGCCGCGAAAAAACTACAATTTTTTTGAAATTCGGGAGATTCAGTGTCGCGTGGTGCCGGATCGCAGCCGCTCGATTTCTTCTTTCAAGTGAAGTTTTCGGCGCTTCAGATCGGTCAGGGCGATGTCGTTAACGGATGGGTGGGCCATGGCCTCGTTTAGTTCAGACTCAAGTGCTCCGTGTTTTTTAACGAGGCTCTCAAGATGTGATGCAATCGTCATATGTTACTCTCCCTTCAGTTGAAAAAGCAAATTGCCCGCAAGTGATTTGCCGACGAAAATAATGTGCTCCCAAGAATAAAATCTGTCCATTGGCTAAGCGCGATATTTTGTATTTTTTATAAATAGTGATAAACAAAACATTGTGCCCAAAAGTGATTTGCGGGATGCGATAGGTGTTAAGTTTCATTCCGCTGCGCGAATTGGTTTTTGCGGGCAAAGTTTGCAAGATAGGTTGACAATGTCCGAACAGGATCAGGCCGAAGTCCGCTTAGCGTTGGCGCGTGTGAAACAAGACCATAATGATTTTAACGCTGCCATCGACGCCATGATAGCGATGGGCTGCGACCCGCTACAAATTCAACGCATGAAGAAAAAGAAGCTGACACTCAAAGACCGCATGACCCAGCTTGAGGATCAAGTGCTGCCGGATATTATGGCTTAGCAAACTTCTGACCCATCACGATGCCGAGCGGGCTAGCGCAACCACAAAACCTTTCCCGCCAGAACGCGGCCGGCATTCTGGTTCCCTGTCTTCACTAGCCGGACCATAAAGCGAGCGCGGCAGCGGGACATTTCCAATTCGGGAACGCTTAGCTTTTAGTGCCCGAATGATGCATCAAAGGCGTGCGAAGGAGCGACAAAGTTGGCCTCTAATGCCTGAGCGCCAACATTCGCCGAAACCGGCATGATCAGCAAGCTGCGCAGGTTCCCCTTTGACATCACCGCACAATCGTGCATAATCATGCAAAAACATGCAAATAGATTGATTGTGACTCATCCCACTGACCTGCTCGTTTCCGAGCGCCAAATTGAAATCCGCCGCAGGTTGGAGATTTCCGAGCGCGTTATTGCGGGTAATTTGGCGCAGGAGTTTGGCGTTTCCGAGGATACCATCCGTCGCGATTTGCGCGAGATGGCGGCAGCGGGTGAATGTGTCCGCGTTTATGGCGGGGCGATTTCTAACAAGGCCAAATTTGTCCCGCTGCAAGGCAGGCTCGACATTCAAGCCGATCAAAAGCGGCTGCTGGCGCAAAAGTCCGTCGAAGTGCTGGAACGCGGCACGTTTGTGTTTCTTGATGTCGGCTCCACCAACCTTGCCATGTGCCCCTACATTCCGGTGAACTTGGACCTGACAATCGCCACCAATTCACCGCACATCGCGGCGGCATTGATGGCTAACACCGGTGTCAAGCTGATCACTATTGGCGGAAAAATTGATGCCAATACCGGCGCGGCCATAAGTGCCAGCGCCGTGCAAGAAGCGGTGCGGCTGCATCCGGATTTGCTGATTATGGGTGCCTGTGGGCTGAATAAAAGGTCCGGCATCACTGCATTCGATCAAGACGATGCGTTTTTCAAGCAAACCATATCGGCCAATAGCACCAAAATACTCGTGCCTCTGCTCAATGATAAAATTGACACTGTGGCGCCATTTTCAGTCATTCCCATTCAGAAATGTGACTATCTCGTGGTCGAGCACTCGCTCAGTGAGGTCACTATTGCATCGTTGAGATCATCCAAGACAACTGTTCTCCGCGCCTCAAAAGGAAACACTTAAAAATGACAATTCTCGATCCGATCAGCACGGCAAAGCGCGGGCGCTGGGCAAATGCCGGACTATTCTTGGTCAACGGCTTCCTGATGGGCTCGTGGGCCCCGGAGATCCCCTTCATGTTGCCACGCCATGGCATCACGGAGTTCCAACTTGGCCTCCTGATATTGGTTATCGGACTTGGCGCTATCAGCGCCATGATGTGGGCCGGTTGGCTCATCAATCATTACGGTTCGCGCAGGATCACCTGCACATTTGGCATCATCGCGTGCCTTAGTTTTGCGGGCGTGGTTCTTTCACCAACAATAGCGCTGGTAATCCCGCTTTTGGCTATTTTCGGCGGGTCGCTTGGTACGATGGACGTTTCCATGAATGCCAATGCTGTCGAGCTTGAACGCCGCCTCAACGGCGCGATTATGTCTTCCGCCCATGGTTTTTGGAGCGTAGGTGGCTTTATTGGCGGTGCGTTAGGGGGATTGACCATCGCTCATTTTGGCAATGCAAATCATGCCCTCCTTGCCACCGCCTTCGGACTGGCTGTCATTTTGGCCGCGATGCCATTTTTAGTCACGGAAGCAGCGCACCTCGACACTGAGACACCAAAGCAAAAATTTGCTTGGCCTCAAGGCAGCGCGATTTACATCATCGGCTTTATGGCGCTATTCTCGATGATCCCCGAAGGCGCAGTTTTGGATTGGGCTGCCCTTTACCTCAACAAAGAACTTGGCAGCGACATCGCCACCAGCGGCTTTGCGTTTGCATTTTTCTCAGGAACAATGGCGGTGATGCGCTTCATGGGTGATACCGTTCGCAATCGTTTCGGCGCGGTCCAGACCATGCGCGTATCCGGCTTTATCGCAGCGGCGGGAATGTTGGCAGGCGGCCTTGCGCCAAGCCCGTGGCTGGCAATAGCGGCGTTTGCGGTATCGGGCCTCGGCATTGCCAATATGGTGCCCATCGCCTTTTCAGCCGCTGGAAATCAACCCGGTCTGTCGCCGGGTGCCGGCATAGCACTGGTCACCATGTTGGGCTATTCCGGCATATTGGTTGCACCATCATCCATCGGCTTTGTCGCCGAGCATATCGGCTATCGCATAACCTATATCACGCTGGCCTTCTGCTTAGTCGTGGTTGCGCTTTTGGCTGGCCGTGTGGCATCTGCTGATCGTGTAAAAGCCAGCAGTTCGTCATAAAGAAAATCCGCGGTGCGGCGAATGCGCGGCGAGGTTTTCACGTCCTTGTGCATGGCAAGCCACGTCGGCAACACCGGCAACGGCATTTCGGGCAAGATAGGAATAACATTCTGCTCACGCGCAACCAGCGGTGCTTGGGCGATGCCAATGCCCACGCCCGCCTTGATAGCCTGCCAGATAACAACTTGATTATCCGAGCGAAACTGAAATGCATGGCGATCAATCTTGATGCCAAACTCTGCAAAGCCTTTGATGTAATTATCCGCTCTATCTTCGCCGATCATACGGTGGCGCGGCAGATCGAACGGGCTTTGCGGTGTGCCATAGGTCTCAAGGTAGGAACTCGCCGCACAAGCCGTCAGTGCAACGTCGGCAATTTTATGGGCGATGAGATCATCCTGCTCCGGTCGCACCATGCGGATGGCGATGTCAGCATCGCGGCGCAGCAGATTATCCAACTGGTTGCTCGCCACCACCTCGGTTTCGATACCAGGCTCAAGTCTGGCAAACCGCGCCAGAATTTCCGGCAGAACCAAGGTCGAAATAATCTCGCTGGCAGTAATGCGTATCGTGCCCTCGATGCGCTCAGTCGCGCCAAAGGCGACACGCGAGAAGGCCTCCATGCCCACCTGCACGGGCTGTGCATGGCCGCGTAGCAATATGCCATTGTCTGTTAATTCATAGCCATTGCGCCCGCGCCTAAACAGAACGACGCCCAGTGCCTGCTCAAGCTCGGCGATGTGACGGCCAATGGTTGGCTGGCTGGTACCCAGCGCCCGCGCCGCAGCCGATAGCCCGCCATGTTCGGCAACGGCAATGAACGAACGCACGAGATTCCAGTCAACAACGTCCATATCACACCTATCCAATTATGAATAACCAAGCATCACATATAGCCGATTTCAATTCATAATCAAATATCAGATATTCACACCATCGAAACATGATGGAGAAATGAAATGACCACAATCGCAGTTCTAGGTGCCAATGGCCGCTTAAGCCGCACCGTCGCCAAGGCCTTCCTTGATGCTGGCTACGACGTTATCGCCGTAACGCGCAGCGGCAAACCCTTGCCGGAACTAAACGGCGCCCGCTGCGTCGCCGCGGATGCTCTGAAGGCCGAAGATTTAATCGCGGCCACCAAAGGCGCGGACATTATCTTCAATGGCCTCAACCCGCTCTACACCGAGTGGGAAGAAAAGGTGCTGCCAATGGCGCGCAATGTCATTGCTGCCGCAAAGGCCAATAGTGCTGTGCATCTATTTCCCGGCAATGTTTACGGCTACGGCTCGCCCATGCCGATTGAACTTACCGAGACGACACCCATGCACCCC
>JAYTVD010000136.1:0-62363 GCA_043744175.1 Phyllobacteriaceae bacterium | reverse complement strand
GCCGGTGCCAACTCGCGCCTTAATGAATGGACAACTGCATTCACCGAGACAAATGCCGACCTATTCGGTAAGACCCGCAAGCTTGGTCAACTCTACGGATTAACATTCACGCCGGATAAGGCGTGGAGCAGCTCACTAGGCGTATCCTTCAGCACAGTCCGCGATCCAATCGCCAGCGACTTTGACAGGAAGGCCGGTTCGCTACGCATAGGATACTCGACGGAAACTCTTACCGCATCGCTTAACGGTGAAGCGCGTTTCGAACGGTCCAAAGATCACACGCGTGACCGCGATACCTACCTGTTACAAAGTGCGGTCAACTGGAAGACAGATGACAATTGGCGTATGTTGGCTTCGATTGACGCTGTCATTTCGAATTCCGATCAGGCATCCATACTTGACGGCGATTATATCAAAGCCTCGATTGGCGCGACCTATCGCCCCGTTGATAATGATAAGCTGAACCTGTTGTTCCGTTATACCTATCTCTACGACCTCCCAGGTGCCCAGCAGGTCAATGCCTCTGGTAACGTGCTTGGACCCGCGCAGCGAAGCCATATACTTTCTGCCGACGCCACGTACGACGTGAATGAGTGGCTCACTGTCGGTGGCAAGTATGGCTTCCGCACGGGCTCAATTTCAAAGACTCGTGCGGTTGTGGATTTCGAAACCAGCACCGTTCATCTCGGCATATTGCGTGCTGACGTCAATATTGTGAAAAATTGGGATCTGTTAGCGGAAGCCCGCGTGCTCTACAGCGCTCAAAGCAAGCAAACTGATTTTGGGTTCCTCGCAGCCGCCTATCGTCATTTTGGCAACAATATGAAAGTCGGTGTCGGCTATAACTTCGGTAAGTTCTCAGATGATCTTTCCGACCTTACCTATGATGACAAGGGCGTTTTCTTTAACGTTATTGGCAAATTCTGATGTTTAAGAGGAGCTGTAGCTCCTCATTTTTGGGCGCTAACCCTTCGTTAATTGAGTTTTGAGTATCATCACCTTTGATGCAGGGGGATGCCATGTCGATTACGCAGAAACTTCAGTTAGGGTTAGACGCAGTTATCGACTGGTTTGTGCCCGCGCATCTTCGTGGAGACGTTTTGCACGAGCGCCGGGTGCGCATGTTTGCCATCAGCCATATTTTTGGCCCGGTCATTTCACACCCAATTACGGCATTTCTGCTTTTTTTCGACCCTAAGCCATGGCCTCATGTCGGCATATTGGCCGCGTCGATCACCTTCTTCTGGGTGTTCTTGTTTGCGCTGAAATATCTGCCAATCAAATACGAGACACTGGCGCTGTTATCGGTTCAAAACCTAATTTTCGCAATTCTTTGGGGATCGTACCACTATGGCGGCGGCTCGTCGCCATTTTTGATGTGGCTTCTCATCGTGCCACTATTGGCGTTCTTCTATTTGGGCTCCACGCCATTTACCCGTTTGGCAATTCTTGCTGAAATTGGTCTAAGTATGCTGGCCTTTTATGTAGCTTACGCCACCGGCGGCTTTCCAATCCATATCCCAATTGAAAGCTTGGCGACCATAGGTATTTTGTCTGCGGTCTTGGCCTCGGCTTACGTTTTCATGATGGCCATTTATTACGCCAACATCATCGATTCTCAGTCGGGTCTGATGCAAGAAGTAGCGCGTCACCGCGATACAATGCACGCGCTGACAACAGCTAAGGAAGAGGCCGAAGCTGCAAACGGTGCGAAATCTGACTTCTTGGCGAAAATGAGCCATGAACTGCGCACGCCGTTGAATGCCGTTATTGGCTATTCGGAAATCATGCTCGAAGATGCCGAAATTGATGGGCGAGGTGAACAAATATCTGATCTTCAAAAGATCAGCGCCGCCGGAAAGCATCTGCTGTCGATGGTCAATGACATCCTTGATATCTCCAAAATTGAAGCCGGAAAAATGGATCTGTACCTTGAGCGGATGTCGCTGGACAGGTTTATCGACGAAATCGAATTCACCGGCCGGCCAATGGTCGTTAAAAATACGAATGCCTTCATTGTGGAGCGCGGCAAGAACCTCGGCACTATTGATGCTGATGCCACGAAATTGCGCCAAGCTGTACTTAACCTTCTATCAAACGCGTCCAAATTCACACAAAATGGCAAGGTCACCTTCTCCGTGTCGCGCATTATGCGTGACGGCAACGACTGGGTGGCTATCAAAGTTCGTGACACAGGCGTCGGCATCACCATTGAACAGCAAAAAAACCTCTTCAGCAATTTTCAGCAGGCAAATGCCGCTATTGCGGCCAAGTATGGCGGGACTGGCCTCGGTCTTTCGCTGAGCCAAAACCTTTGCCATCTTATGAAGGGCGAAATTACCGTCGAAAGTGAAATCGGGCAGGGCTCTTGCTTTACAATTAGCCTACCGGCGGTTCAGGTCGGCGGGAATGTGCTCGAACGGATGAGCGAGCGTAAGCTCTCTGCACCGGCACCAATTAGCACTCAGCTTTCGCAGGCGAACACTGATGCCTCTTCTGACGACGACGAGCATGACTTGAGTGCAGATGAGTTGGCAATGATGCCTCCAGCGCCGATTGCCCGCCAAGCGAATGCTGACAAGACCATCGTCATAATCGACGATGACCATTCTGTTCTAGAACTTGCAGAGCGCCTCTTTTCCAAAGAAGGCTACAAAACGGTTCTCATCGATAATGCTCACACAGGACTTCAAATCGTTCGCGCTACCAAGCCAACATATGTAATTCTGGATATTATGCTGCCGGGTAGCGACGGTTGGGGAATATTGAGAGAAATCCGCAGTGACAGGAATTGCTTAGACGTCAAAGTGATCATGCTAAGTGTTCTGGATGAGCGAAATCGCTCATACAATGACGGAGCAGATGGTTTTATCTCCAAGCCATTGGATCGTGACCGAGTAATGGAAGTCATCAACGAAATTGACGCTAGAAAGAACGAACGCGCCAAGCGCGTGAGTTAATCCCAGTAAAGACCATGCGCAAAAGCGAGTAAGCAAAAATGTCACTTATTCTTGTCGTTGAAGACAATCCAATGAACAGGGACGTATTGGGTCGCCGTCTCGAACGTCGCGGTTATCAAGTGCGCTTTGCGGAAGATGGGCCATCAGGCATCACCGCTGCCAAAGTCTTGCGCCCGGATCTCATATTGATGGATATCGGTTTGGGGGAAATGGACGGCTGCGAAGCCACCAGACAGATTAAGGCGGATATTGTCACTCGTCACATCCCAATAATTGCACTGACAGCCAGCGCATTCGAATCTGATCGTGAAAAGGCGATGTCCGCAGGGTGTAGCGACTTTGACACTAAGCCAGTTGATCTAGCGCGACTTCTTGGCAAAATGGACATACTGCTGCATCGCGGTAAAGCGGCATAGCCTGCCAGATCGAAATTCCAATAGGGCGGAAGCATTTGTGCAACACTCACGCACAAGTCGCTTTTCATCATAGTTAGATTGAGAATGAAGCTGACATCCCGCTAAGCGGAGCAAATTGGGTTAGCAAACACCGATTTATCGGAGGTATCAATCACTCTTAGAGCTATTGGCCTTCCAAATTGCACCCAATATGGCTCTAGTCTTAGTGAGATCAATCGGCTTTTGAAGCAGATCCGGTTTGTTAAGCCCTAGTCCAACCGCCACGTTTGCTACGGCTCTGAGCGTGTCCATATCTTGGCCACTGACGATAATAATGCTGCCTCCAAAACCGCTTTCAGCAAGCAATTTCAAAAGTCCATTGGCATCGATGTTTGGCATATTCACATCAATAGCCATTACCAATGGATTAAGTTGGCGAACGAGCTCTATCACGCCCCTTGGATCGGACGTTGCGAATGCTTCAAACCCGCAACGCTCCGCTATTCGAACAATAAGCTCGGCGGACGACGCATCATCGTCAACTGCCAGCAATGTTGGTGTCATACTATGCCCTTACAAACCCGAATTATGCAGCAACCGCAGTTTGGTGCTGACCAATTGTAGTCACTGAACGGTAGGGGCGGAAGTCCGCTTCAGCTAACTGCATGGCCTTTATCATGGCTTTTATCAAAAGGTCAATTTCTTCTTTCTTATGATTTGCCATAACCTGCACACGGAATCGCGCACCGCCTTGCGGTACGGCCGGATATTCAACTAGGTTTGCAATCGCACCAAATTGGTTGAGGCGATAAGAGGCAATGCGTGCCTGACCTTCAGTGCCAACGCGAACCGGTACGATTGGCGATGGATCCCCAAGAGTCTCCAAACCGACCTTGGTCATTTCTTCACGCATGTAAAGAATGTTTGCCATCAGCGAACGGCGGCGATCACGACCTTCTTGTGAGGCAACGATCTCAAATGCAGCCTGAACTGATGCAGCTTGAACAGGTGACAAGGCATTAGAGAATGTCTGAGTAGCCGAGTAATATTTCAAATATTCCTTTTGTGCGCGGTTACGCACAGCGATAAAGCCGCCATTGGAAGCAAACGTCTTAGAAAAGCTGCCGATCACAATGTCGGCGCAGTCCAAAGCATTTTGAAGCCCGATATGACCAAGACCATCATCGCCAATGCAACCAAAATCATGCGCGCAATCAACCAGCAAAGTTGCACCATATTCGTTGCAAGCCGCCTTGAGGGCATGGATATCTGGCGTGTCGGAGTGCATTGAGAACAAGCTCTCAGTGACAACCAGAATTGCGTTTGTCGCATCGTTCTGACGGATTTTCTGCAAACGACGCTCTAGGCCTTTGACATTCAAGTGGCCGTGAAAATGGATATTTCCTGTTGCAGAGCGGGCACCTTCTTGCAGGCAAGAGTGGGCAAGAACGTCCAAAACCACATGGTCGGAAGGCCGCACGAAACCTTGCACAGCAGCAAAACCTGCTGACCAGCCGGTAGGGTACAAGACGATTTCTCTACCACCGACAAACTCGGAGATGGTAGTTTCCAGTTTCAGCGAATTCTTGGTGTTACCAAGAAGCGCAGCGGAACCGGCACTGTGTACGCCATATTCTTTCACGGCCTCAATTGCAGCTTCCTTCACCTTTGGATGGGAGGACAGGCTTAAATAGTCCTGCGACGCAAAATTTACACCTTCAACTGTTGCGCCAAGATCGTCACGCGCGATACATGTTGTCTTTGGCGCCGTGTCAGTGGACTTTGAGTAAGGCCACATATTGTGCACGCGTCGTTGATCTTGCCACTTAAAAAACTCATCGGCGCGCGCTAGCAGGTCTTTCCCGCCCGGTTCTCTATAGTCCCTCAAGCTGCCGGTAAGCACGCCCTCTGGTAAATGGTTGAGAAAATCAGTTTTCTTTTCATTCGTTAGATTCACGATGACGCCCCTTAACTTGCCACACTTTTTTGTGG
Source organism: Phyllobacteriaceae bacterium (assembly GCA_043744175.1). Classification (GTDB taxonomy): domain Bacteria; phylum Pseudomonadota; class Alphaproteobacteria; order Rhizobiales; family Rhizobiaceae; genus JANMEX01. The sequence goes on along the minus strand of JAYTVD010000136.1, from coordinate 57,016 downwards.
ATTTCTTGGGCTGACCATCGCTCATGAATATTTATGTAAAGTTGAATACCGTCAGTTGCGCTGACCATTTTTCACCCTATGCAAAACAGGGTGTTAATTTCGGAGTGACAATTTGCTGCATTAGTTATTCACTAACCAAGACTTCGTGAAATCTCAAAGCGAAAAGAAATATTAAACCCAAGTGCCCTAAAACCACAGTCGGTACAGGGGCGAAGTGTAATGAGTACGATTCGAGATAAAGTTGGCGGGAGGCTTCGAGCACTCATAGAGCGCGCGACGAATACAGGCTCGCTTGCGGCGGATGTAAGAGCGCAATTAGAGTATGAACAACTCAAGGCAACATCACGCCTCGTTCCATCACTTCTTCTTGGAAATATTTTTCTAGCCAGTGTCACCTATGTTTCCATAGAAAGCTTTCAATACACCTCCGTTAAAACATCCATTTATGCGACGCTTTGTTTCGTTTGCTTGCTGGGATCTGTTCTTTGGCGCAAAAAAGTAAGTGAGTTTAAGCACAGTTCAGTGTCGAAATATGAAGGACTGAGAGCCCAAGAACGTCCATTTCTGGCCATTGCGCTTATTCTCGGGTGTCTTTGGGCCACTGTGCCCCTTTTGTTGGCATTTCTGCACAATAGCAATGAACTAATTCTCGTAACGGCTACAGTCGCGGCGATATTTTGTGTAGGCGGTTTTGTCTTGGCCCCGATGCCAGCAATGGCACTGATGTTCTTGACACCGATTACGCTAACATCATTCACCGCTCTCGCACTTTCTGGCACCAGCCAGGCATTGGTAAACGCATTTGCGCTCGCGCTTTATGTCGTGTTCATTTGTGCATCAGCGCTCAGTCAAACGCGTAGTTTGGTGAAAATTGTTTTGTCTGGACAAGAGGTTGCCAAGCAACAGCGCACTATCTCCCTCTTGCTTAAAGATTTTGAAAAGCACGCAAGTGACTGGTTGTGGGAAACAGATAGCGAAATGAAGTTCGTCAGACCTTCTGACCGATTCTGTGAGGTTTCCGGTATGACGGCGTCATTGTTGGCGACTTTGAAGGTAACAGACTTTTTTGTTAGCACAGGTGTTGCCCAAGCCACTGCTATAGATATATTTTTAGGTTCATTGAACCGAAAAATCAGCATCAATGATCTGCAAGTGCCAGTAACCGTTTCGGAAGAAACAAACTGGTGGTCGATAACGGGAACGCCCACCTTCGATGAAAACGGCGTATTTAGTGGCTATCACGGCGTTGGCTCAGACATCACAATGCAAAAGAAGTCTGATGAACGCATCAGCTTCCTAGCCCACAATGATGCGCTGACGGGTCTCTTTAACCGTGCTAATTTCACCGAAATTCTCAGCCAAAATGTCAGTCGCCTAGAGCGCTACGGAGCGCCGTTTGCACTTATGTTTATGGACTTGGACCACTTCAAAGCGGTAAATGACACTTATGGCCATCCTATGGGTGATCGTCTGTTGGTCGAGGTTGCCAATCGGCTACGCTCGGTTACACCTGCCAGCGCATTCCTCGCAAGATTAGGTGGCGATGAGTTCGCGATCCTCATTCCCAAGTCAGTATCCAATGAAGATATTGAAACGTTGGCTGCAAGAATATTAAACACTGTTACTGGTATTTTTGAATTTGACGGTGAGCAGATGAGCGTTGGCATCAGCATCGGTGTTGCGATTGCGCCTCGCCACGGCACGCGCCCGGATCAGCTATTGCGTAACGTGGATTTGGCGCTCTATCGCGCGAAAGAAAGCGGACGCGCGGCCTATAAGATTTTCGAATCCGGTATGGACAGCCAAGCAAGAGAGCGCCGTGCGCTTGAGTTTGACATGCGCAGCGCGGTGCAAAATGATGAGCTTGAGTTGTTCTATCAGCCTTTGATGGGCGCCGAGAGCAACAGGCCGGTAGGATTTGAAGCGCTAATCCGCTGGAACCACCCGATAAGAGGGCGGATATCGCCGGCCGAATTTGTGCCGATTGCTGAAAATAACGGGCTGATTAAAGAGATCGGCGATTGGGTTATCCGGGAGGCTTGTCGTGAAGCGGCGACCTGGCCGAATGATTTGAGTGTCGCGGTAAACTTGTCCGCTCCGCAGTTTGACAAAGACAGAATTGTTGATGTGGTCATTGAAGCACTTGCTGAAAGCGGGCTCGCACCCGAACGCCTTGAGGTGGAAATTACCGAAAGCCTGCTCATAGACCGGCCGGATGAAGTACTGGCAACACTCATGCGCTTGAAGGATTTGGGTATATCAATCGCGATGGACGATTTCGGAACGGGGTATTCCAGTCTCGCTTATTTGTTGAAATTCCCATTCGACAAGATCAAAATTGACAAGTCATTTATTTCGGCAATTGATACCGATAAAGCGGCTTGTGATGTTTTGCGCACGATTGGCTCGTTGGGCAAGACGCTGAACATTCGTATAACGGCTGAGGGCGTTGAAACCGAGGAACAGGTTAAGTTCTTGAGAGCCATAGCTTGCGACCAGTTACAGGGCTATTTCTTTGCGAAGCCACTTCAAAGCAAAGACGTAGCAGCGTTCTTGCTTGGCAATTGGGCAAGTCACGTCATCGAGGATAAACCTGCCGCTGCCACGGTTAGGTCTATTGCTGCCTAATTGATAAAACCCCCGTTGGTTTGAGAGTTTTACCAATTTGGGACACTTTGGTTGGACCTTGAGACAGGGTAAAACAGCCGGAAACGTTTTGTTTACCATATTCGTTCATTATCAACTGTATGAGCTCACATTGGGTGAGCCGAGTGTGGTTGGTAAACCGATGAAACGATTTTTAGTATCCGCGTTACTTTTCGTAAGTCCATCGCTAGCTATTGCAGCGGACCTTATCGAGGCAGATCCTGTACCGGTAATTGCAGCTGACGACTCGCTGCCGACTGCGCCGGTAAACGAGCGTTGGGGTGGGGCCTATATTGGCCTTTCAATCGGCGGCGGTAAATTGTGGGACTCTTTGAACGCACGCGGCTTCGATGCAATTGGTGGCGGGTTTGCTGGGTATAACTGGCAGGCAGGCAATTTCGTTGCTGGTGTCGAAGGAGCGGCAGAACTTGCAAACGTTACCTTCACAGATGGTTCAAATGTGAAATCTAAGGAGTTTTACACAGGCCGTGTGCGCGCAGGCTGGGCGAATGAAACGATTTTCGCCTATGGTTCCGTCGGGGCGCAATATAGCACGAGTGAAAATTTCCTTGGCGCGAAGGATACCGCGTTGCAGCTTGGCGCTGGTATTGACTACGCGCTGACAGACAAAGTCGCACTTGGCGCAGAATATACGCACGCATTTTACAAGAATTTTGATAGTACAGGCATCGACGTGCGCACAGAGCGCTTCTTGGCAAGAGTGTCTTACAGCTTCAATTAATATCCAATAGGATCCTCAATTGGACGGTACTATTCGATAAACAAATTGACGCTTGCGGCAGCACCGTTGGCGTCAATGACTGTCAGTTTCGAAAAACCAGCGCCATCCGGCACCCAGCTTTGCGTCCGCTTTCTGGCAGCGTCAGGCAGTGACACTCCGTTAGCTATCCATCGGTAAGGCCCTTTTCCTCCTTGAATTTTTAAGACTAGCGGCAAGAGCGAGCCATCCGGTCCTGACAAAAGTTCCACTTTTGCGCCCTGCGGAGGAAAGATGATCTCTGGTGCGGCAATCTTGGCCTTAACCATCACAAGTCCGGTTCCAACTTTAGAAAACCGTTGAAGTGAAAGCGGCAAATCATCGTGTGCCAAGACCTGCGTACCCTTCGGAGAGTTGGGAAGTCTCACATGCTCAATGCCTGATTTGCGAAACGCCTCAAATAATAGGGGGGCTGCCGTGCCGCCGCCGGTAATTCCCGCAACAGCGGCGTTATCAGGTCTCCCGACCCAAACACCAATGACATAGCGACCGTCAAAACCCACAGACCAAGCGTCGCGATAGCCATAGCTAGTTCCCGTTTTGTAGGCGATAGGCTGCGCCGCTGTGCCGGGTGGAGCCTGTAATCCTGCCAATATATCAATCACCTGCCAAGCTGCCGAAGGCGGCAAAACCGCCTCCCGGATTGGAGCTGACAGCGCACCATAAACACCATCATAGAGGGATACTGAGTTCCCCAGTGTTGCGATTGATGAATAGAGCTGCACGAGGTCTTTCAGCGACAAGCCTATACCACCAAGCCCAACTGCAAGGCCCGGCGCTTCGGCCTTTGGCATAACAGGTTCTGCGCCCGCGCGGCGTAGTCGAGCAAAAAGCGCTGACGGTCCGACCGCCTCCAACAGTTCCACGGCAGGAACATTGAGCGACATTTGCAAGGCATGACGGATGCTGATGTCGCCCTGATAGGTCGTATCGAAATTGCGTGGGCGGTAGCCGGAGAAATTTGCCGGTTGGTCGGCGATAGTGGTCTCAGGCGCAACAATACCATTTTCGAACGCTAAGCCGTAAATAAGTGGCTTGAGCGTTGAACCCGGCGAGCGCGGCACGCGGGTCATATCGACAAATCCGCTGCGTTGCCGGTCAAAATAATTCGCCGAGCCAACCTCGCCCAATATCTCACCAGACCGTGCGTCTGCCATCAATATTGCCACTGAAAGCTTAGGACCAAGCCGCCGTGCCGCATCCCGCGCCACTTGCTCCAAGCCTTCCTGAACACTGCGTTTCAAGGTCAATTGATCGCGCAAACTTGTCGGATTTTTGGACCGTGCCGCTTCGCTCAAGTGCGGGGCCAAAGCAGGTAAGGCCAATCGGGCACTTTGAATTGTCGCAAGCGAAGCACGGGCGATTTCGCTATCCGGAATAAGACCGGCGTTTGCCATTCGCCCCAGTACACGATCACGTGCGGCCTTTGCTTGCTTTGGATTTCTGTCAGGACGCCGCGTTTCAGGGGACTGCGGGAGCGCCACAAGTAGCGCCGCCTCGCTCAATGTCAGCTTTTTGGGCTCCTTGCCAAACCAAGCCAGCGATGCCGCGCGTACGCCCTCTATATTACCGCCATAGGGCGCGTAGGTGAGATAGAGCAAAAGGATTTGCTCCTTGCTCAATCGCCGTTCGATTTGGATGGCACGCGCCATTTGCAATAGCTTGGCACCAAAGGTGCGCTCTTCACGCGGCTCCAGAAGTCGGGCTAACTGCATGGTGATAGTAGAACCGCCGGATACAATTTTCCCGTGGCGTATTAACTGCAAGAACGCCCGCCCCATCGCTTGCGGATCAATGCCGTTATGCTTCATAAACCGCTTATCTTCATAAGCGATCAGCATCTTAATGAGATCAGGGTCTATGTTTGAGCGATCAGCTTTGAAGCGCCAGACGCCGTCGCTGGTGGCAAACGCCCGCAGCAGAGCGCCGTCGCGGTCCACGATTTCCCGCGACAACGGAATGGTTTTAGGAAGGGGCGGCGGGTAAGCGGCATCCAGCCCATAAAGGCCTGCCGCGCAGACGCCGACGGCGAGTGTTGCCCCCGCCGTCCAGCTTAGTAATTTTTGCCTGACATTCATCACTTGTCGTTCAGAACTGACATGCGGCCTGTTGATGTACGCGCCGAGTAGCCCGGACGATACATATCCTCGACCGTTGCTGCCGGAAGCATATAGGTTCCCGGCGTTACTGCACGAACGGTATAGGCAAGGTTTAACGTCCGCGCGCCGCTGGTTGATGGATCAAGCGCTGCCACAAACCGGTCGGAACGGAATTCGCTATGCGCGACTTCGGTTTCTCCGAGCCAATCAAAGTTGGCCAAGTCCGCGCTTGTCATCATGTGCGGGTTTTCGATTTCCAAACCGGCAGGCAGCAGGTCTGTCACGACGAGACGCGACGGCCAATTATTATCCTCAACGACGTTGAGCACCACAACAAAGCGATCATTCTGCTTTGCTTCCGTCACCGTGGTTTCAGTGCCGTCCATCAGATAATATTTACGGCTAATCTTGAAGCCTTTGCCACCGGCAGGAAGCGGTTGCTTAGGTGCGGCAACGCTCGTCACAATGGCTTGAAGAGCCTCACTTCCTTCATTTGAAACTGTAAGGCCGCTCGCTTCAATTTCCGCACCAGTGAGGCGTTGTGCAAACGCACCCTCATGTTTTTCGCCGTTGACGTTGAGCGATATCGCCGCGTTTTCCGACTTTAATGCACGCGCTGCCATCAGCATCCATGCGTCTTCCTGCGTGGTGGTGTAAGTGATCTTCCGGCGAACCGACGACACTTGTTCCACCATTCCTGCGAGCGATGCAGGAGCTGGTGTCGATTCAGCCGCCAGCGCTAGCATTGCCGCATCATCACGCAATTCCGATCCATAGTCGCCGCGGTTCAAGTCAAGCACAGAGCCGGACTTTGCCAAAGTAAGCGCAGAAGCAAATGCCGCCTCGGCACGCGGTTGGTCGCCATAAAGCGCCAGCGCCGCACCCAGATGAGCACGCGCCATCGGGCTGGCAAACTGGTCAATCTGGCTTTCGGAATAGTAGCGCAAATCCGTAGCCGACGCTTGGCGGTTACGCGCCAAAACATAAACGGCATAGGCAATTTGATTGCCTTGCGATTTCAAGTCTTGGTCAACTGAAAGCGAGTTTTGCAAGTTATCAAGCGCCTGCACCACTGCCTGTTCCGGAACATCAAACTGCTGTTCGCGGGCTCGTGTCAAGAAGTCAGTGACATACGCATCCAGCCACAAATCACCTGAGCCCGGGCCCCAGAGGCCGAAGCTGCCGGTTGATGACTGATAGGAAAGAACACGCGTTATCGCCTCGTTGATACGCAGCGCAATGTCTGGATCAGTCGGCAGACCTGACGCCTTGGAGAGCTCATTCACATAGAGCAGCGGCAGTGCACGGCTCGTTGTCTGCTCGGCGCAGCCATACGGATAGCGGTCAAGCGTCATGAGCAGGGCAGGGATGTCAAACACAGATGAACGCGCGATGGAAAGGCTGACAAAAGCATCGCCAAGCACGCTGTCTGCAAACAATTCCTTGTCGATCGTGACACTGCCACCCTTCGCCTTGAGCGCAATTTCGCGGCGTGTCGTAACCGGCATAACGCCGGAACGTACAGGAATATCAACAGCGTTTGTAATGTTCAAACCACTGCCATTGGAGATTTGCGCCGACAATGAACCCGAACCCGGCTCACCGGCAACAACAGGAATTTTAAGCGACATGCGCTGACCGGCAGCGAGCGTTACCTTTGTCGGAATATCACCATCGGCGATTTGAATGCCGCCTTCGGGGATAAGTTCCAGCTTGTAATCACCAGCCGGACCATCAGTATTGGCAATGTCCAAGTTCAATTCCGCCACATCGTCAGGAGCCATGAATTTTGGTGCGCTGGCGATCATAACCAGCGGGTCACGAATGATGACGTCTTTGGTCATATGACCAACGCCCGTCTTCGTCCATGCAACGGCGTTTACCCGCGCGGTGCCGTTGAACTGTGGAATATCAAATTCAACGGTCCCCTTGCCAGAGGCATCCAACTTCACAGCGCCGGAGAAGAACGCCACCAATTTTTCAGTTGGCGGGCTGCCTTGGCTCGCCGCTTGCGGCGCATCGCCGCCTGTATGAAGCTTGCCAAATGCGCCTGCTGAGCCATCAATCAAATGACCGTAAATATCGCGCATTTCGAGACCCATTTGGCGCTGGCCAAAATACCAGCCATCGGGGTCCGCAGGCTTGTCATTCGTCAAATTGAGGATGCCAACATCGACGGCAGACACCATAACCCAAGCGCCATCGCTGACGCCATTTCCGGCCACTGATATGGGAACCACCAGCTTTTGGCGCGGCTCCATTTTTTCGACCATGTCCATCGCGACAGATAGTTTGCGATCCGCCGGATCAATGCCCATCCATTTCAAACCGATAGAACGCATAGGCATATGCTTGTCTGATGTATCGCCCGGGCGGTAAAGCGTCGCTGTCACATAAGCGCCAGCACCCCAATCTGCACCGACGGGAATATCAATTGTCGCGCCTTCCGCAGGCACGGATGCCGTCTGCGTCGCAAGCAATTTTTCGGTGCCCACCGTAATGAGAATTTCACCGGCATAGCGAGATGTGACCTTAAGCTTGGCTGTATCGCCAGCCTTATAGCCATCCTTGTCCAACGCTATTTCCAGCCCGTCAGGCGTTTCTGTCGAGGCGGATTCTACATACCAACCGGCATAAAAATCCGAGCTGGAGATCGGCCCTGCATCGTCCGGACTTTCGACTTCGAGACGATAGTGACCCCATTGAACATTCGCGGAAACTTCGACTTCACCATCTGTCTTCGTATCAATGACCCCATTGGCGATTTTTGTCGAGAAATTCACCGGATCATAGCGCCACGACGAACCATCGCGATACCATTGGTAGTTCCGGTCAATTTTAACCAGAGTCCATTTAAGTCCGGCAAGTGCGGTGCGCTCACCTGCGGCATTGGCACTCAATATCTTGAAGCTAGCAGAGGAATTTTCGGACGTTTGCGCCCCAGCAAAATTCTGTTTGATACCGATCATGTCGCTCACAGGCGGGATGGCGATATCCAACGAACGTTCCACGGCACGCCCGCCATTTTCGCGCATACGAATGGTCACTTTGCCGGAATGCAAATTGCCATTGCCAGATTCATCAGCGAGTGAGACCGGGAAGTTGGCCTTGCCCGCATCATCCAAAATAGGAAGTTCAGAAAGCTCCAATTTGTTTGGTGCTTCAGGCTCGGCATCACCATCAACAAATCCAAATTCATAGCCGGGATATTTATCCCAAGTGCGCGTTGGCGACAAAACCATTTCGCCCTCAAGGCCAAGCCCTGCCGCGGGAGCGCCATAGAGATAGCGGCCAGCAACAGAAATTGTGGCATTGCCTTCATCATCGACACCTTCCTGCTTCAGATCAAATTCAGTCCGGTCAGGAATGAAATTCTCGACGAGCAAGGTCTTTTCAGCAATCGGCGTGCCTTTAGGGTCAGTAAAAATCTGCAATGTCCATGTGCCGAGCTGCGCATTATCGGTGAGCGCCAAATCCACAGAACGGCCACCGGCAGCTTCGCCGCTGGAAACGAAACGGCGGTCTTCAACGCCATCAGGACGGTTGAAAACAAAAGTCAGTGGCAGATTATCGACCGCGTTCGCCGCGCCATCGCGGGCCAACGCAGCAGCGTGTACCGTCTCACCGGGGCGATAAACGCCGCGCTCGGTGTAGGCGTAAATATCCAGTGCACCCGGCGCAGGTCGGCCCGTAACACCGCGATCAGATAGATCAAATCCGGCTTGTGCCATATCCAAGAACACGAAATCGTCGCCGCCCTTATCAGCGGTTAAGACAGCCGGTGCCAGCCCGTCTGTGCCACGCACACGGCCAGGTTCGAACACGGCTTTGCCGCTGGCATCGGTAACAGCTTCGCCGAGCAATTCATTGTTCTTGGCAAGCAGCTTCAGCGCAACACCTTCCACCGGCTTGGCTGAACCGAGCGAGCGGGCGAACACCGTCAGCCCGTCAGTGCCCGCGAACGTGCTCAGACCGATATCAGAAACGACAAACCATTGCGTGGCGTGAGGATCCCATTCATTGCCTTTTTGGCCAAGGGCTTTAGCGGTCAAAACATAGACGCCCGGCTCGCGCTTTGGCAGCGCTTCATCCACAGGGAAGCTGGTGACAGACTCTTTGTTAAGGTCATTTGCGAGTTGAATATCACCGGTCCAAACCGGTTCACCGATTTCGGTTTTGATGCGCTCGACACCATAGCTATCAAGCTGCGTGAGGAATTGTGAGCCATACAAAAGCGCGCTCAAAGAGCGATCATTAACGCGGTAAAGGTTCAAAGTGGCTTGGCTGGAATTTACCGAAGTGATCGGGATGCCGCGCCGGGCAGTGCCGGGCAATACGAACGCATTGCTATCGAACCTTACGAATGAATCGCGGTCGCGCACAAATACTGAGAGAGTGACTGGCGCTTCTATGGTCTCATCGACGCTGGATGGCAGGCCTTGCCGCACTGTCACTTTGTAGCGCTGGCCATAGTCAACGCCATCAATACAAAGCTGTTGATCTTCTTTTGCTACCGATTTTGGTGCTTTGTCATCAAGCAACAGGAAGGAGGCGAAATCCAAATCCGAATTTGCCAAAATTTCTGAGAACAGCACGCAAATGCGCGGCGTCTGCGAGGCCGTATCAACCGTATAGTCAGTCACGCGGAAACCCTTACGAGCCCGTAAATCCTTGTAAGCCGCTTCCACAGTTTTCGAGGGCAGCACCTCTAGGCTGGCCTTGTAGGCATTCAGTGCGGGACGTGAATCACCGCGCGCCTCCAGCGCCACCGCCAAAGCCACGAGCGCGTCAGCCCGCGAAGAGGTCGTGTGCGATGTCAAATAGCCGTTTAAGGCGCCAGAAACGGCTGCCTGCTGCAAGAACGAACCTTCGCTATCGGTTGGTTTTGTTGCCAGCGCGGCACGGCTGAGCTTGGTCCATAGAGCGCTATCATCGGGTGTCATACCAATCGCCGCGCCATAACCTTGGTAGGCCGAACGTGGATCACCGGTCTCCATCGCGGCATCTGCGGCATCAACCAGCTTGGCGGTGCCTGCCGACTGATCCTTTGGCGCCGCTGCGATTAGATTGGCGCGATACGTTTGCGCATCGGCATCATAGTTCGCTGTAAAATCAAGGGCATTCGGCGCGCCAATATCCGGTTCGGCAGATGGTTCATCAGCGGTTGCGGTTACAATAACGCCGGCGATAGAACCTGCGGCCTTCTTCACATCACCGTGGTCAGATTTGAGGAAACACCAAGATTTTTTCTTATTGTAGGTAAAAGCCTTACAGGCCTTGTCGCCAATGCAAATGGCTTTGCAGTCATCAATGGTCACATTTTGCTGCGTGCGCAGGTCAAATCCGTAATAGTCGCCATTGTCCGTGGTTTCAATTGACCGGCTTTGATCTGCCGCCAGACTTGGGGTCAGTGCCCCCGCGAAAACCAAGCCAAGGCCGAGCGCAATACGGGCAAAATAAGACATCGATGATCTCCCAATCGTCGCGCCCTGCGTTAGTTTTTAGTCGGGGCGCGACAAGAGTCAATCACGTAATTTGTGTCGGGTCTATGACAGTTTACGCGTTGTCACAAAGATAATTTCAGGCGTATAATTTGCCAGTCCGCGTGGCCAAAAATGCGTCTAGACTAATATCTTCCTGCTTGAGGAAACCCTTCTTGGGCAGTGCGCCGTCACGCACCATTTCGATGACCGCAACAACCGACGCGGAGGTTGTCCATGCGATAGCCGTGCGCGATTTTCCGGCCACAACAATCGGCCGGTAGGCACGCACAAATTCCTTGCGCTCCAGCTTGCCAGCAATCACGCCTTCGCCCGCCACATGCACGTAGACAACATCAGCATCCACAGGCGGCTTGGCATCAGTGAGAATTTTGCCCGCTTGCTCGCGGTGGTCACGCATCAAAAGTTCATGGAAAAAAAAGTTCATTAGTTCCATGTGGCCGGGATAACGCATGGTTTTATAATCGATGTTATCAACCTTACCCAAATAGGTATCGCACATTGTGCCCAGCCCTCCGGATGTCGTAAAAGCTTCCAGCTTCACGCCATCAATGTACAACGTTTCGTTCCATTCCATGGCCGAAACCAGCTTGCGCACGCCGCCCTCAATCACTTCGCAATCATTGAGATACTCGTTCACCACGCCTTCCGGCGACCAGTTAAACGCATAGCCCATGAGACCTGTCGGGTTTTGTGGAAGCGCACCAACGCGCATCCGAATAGAACGGCAATAGTCAAACATTGCAATACGGGAAGCGCCAACAATACCGACAAAACCCGGTGCCAAGCCGCACTGCGGAGCCATCAAGCCTTTGGAAGTTTTAGACAATTCAATGATGTGGTTTGTCGTCGGCACATCTTCGGTAAGATCGAAATAATGAATGCCAGCGGCATGAGCCGCATTCGCCACGCCAACATTGAGATGATAGGGCAGGCAGGAAAGCACAGCGTCCACCTTGGCAAATGCAACGCCAAGATCATGCTGTGAGGCCGTATCCATGATCGCTACCGGAAATGCACCACTGTTTGGCGGCAAGCGCAGATCATACCCAGTCACCTCAAACCCGCTGTCATGCAGCAATTGTGCGGCAAGCGCGCCGATTTTTCCCAATCCCAGTACGGCAATGGATTTCATGGATAGTCCTCCCGATTATTATTTTATGAGTATCAAATATCGAATTTGATGCCCTGCGCGAGTGGCAGTTTGCGTGAATAGTTCACGGTGTTGGTCTGACGGCGCATATAGGCGCGCCATGCGTCAGAGCCGCTTTCGCGCCCGCCGCCGGTTTCCTTTTCGCCGCCAAACGCGCCGCCAATTTCCGCGCCCGATGGCCCGATATTGACGTTGGCAATTCCGCAGTCCGAACCGCCAGCTGACAAGAATTCCTCTGTCTCGCGCACATCAGTGGAGAAAATGCAGGATGAAAGTCCCTGCGGCACTTCATTTTGCAGGGCGATGGCTTCGTCCAAGGTCTTGTATTTCACAACATACAAAATTGGCGCGAAGGTTTCCTTGTGTACAACAGCAGTCTGGCCGGGCATTTCAACAATGGCGGGGCGTACATAGGCCGCGCTGCCATGGCTGGAGCCAAGCGCGCGTGTCCCGCCGTGCAGCTTGCCGCCATCGGCCTTCGCCGCAGTGATGGCCGTTTCCATGCCATTGAGGGCATCCATGTCGATCAGCGGCCCAACCAGAGTGCCTGTTGCCAATGGATCACCAACTGGCAGGCCGTCATAGGCCTTTTTCAGGCGCGGCAGCAAAGTGTCATAAATGCTTTCATGCACAATCAAACGACGAAGCGTCGTGCAGCGCTGGCCAGCGGTTCCAACAGCGGAAAACACAATCGCCCGCAGTGCCATTTCAAGATCGGCCGATGGTGCAACGATCATCGCATTGTTGCCGCCAAGTTCCAAAATTGGACGGCCAAAACGTGAGGCAACGGCGACGGACACGGCATGGCCCATCCGCGTGGAGCCAGTAGCCGAGACAATCGCCACATCCTTGGAACGCGCAATCACTTCGCCTGTATCACGCTCGCCGATGACGATTTGGATAAGCCCTTCCGGCGCATCCGAGCCGAAGCGTGCAACAGCGCGGTCACAAATAATTTGCGTGGCGATAGCGCATAGCGGCGTCTTTTCAGATGGCTTCCAGAGCACGGGGTCACCACAGACCAGCGCCAGCGCGGCGTTCCATGCCCAAGGGGCCACAGGGAAGTTAAACGCAGTGATGATGCCGCAAACGCCCATTGGGTGCCATGTTTCACGCATAGAATGGCCGGGGCGCTCAGAGGCGATTGTGAGGCCATAAAGCTGGCGCGACAGGCCGACCGCGAAGTCACAAATGTCAATCATTTCCTGCACTTCGCCAAGACCTTCTTGATAGATCTTGCCGCATTCCAAAGTGACTAAGCGGCCAAGCTCTTCTTTTTCGCGGCGCAATTCTTCGCCCAGAATACGCACTAATTCACCACGGCGCGGGGCAGGCACTTTCTTCCATTCGTGAAACGCTGTCACGGCCTTGGCGATTTTAGCCTCGGTAGCCGCAACACTATCCATCTTCAGGCGCGCAATTTCGCTGCCATCAACGGGCGTGGTCACCACCAGCGATCCGCCGGAAATCAGATCATTGGTGAGGCCGCAAGCGGCTAGAATTTCGGCGTGGGTCATGGTGGTGTCCTCGTCACTTCTTGTGGTTTTGAAAGGCAGGTAGTGCCAATATTGTGTTTACGATATCATCACGGCTCGGCATTGTCACAGTCGCCGCGCGGCCAAGCGCAATGAAAGAGTCAGTAGCCGCCAACCGCGTAACATGCTGATTGAGAACAGCATTTTCAGCAAACAGGGCCATAACAGCCTCGCTCTGCGAACCGGTAATGCGGCATTCTTCGACAACTAACACATTGGCGCAGTCAGTTGCCGCTTCCAATATCGCCGCGCCATTAAGCGGCGCCAGCCAGCGCATATCGATAATGCGGCAGTCAATACCATGCTTATCTTTAAGTATTTTCACCGCTTGCCGCGAGAGAAAAGCGCCGTTGCCATAAGTGACAATCGCCACATCAGCGCCATTACCCTCAACACCTATTTCACCAATTTTGATGGTCTCGCCGGGTTGCGGATAGTCAAATGTCATCAAGCCATCTTTGGGCTCGTGCAAATCGCGCGCCATATAAAGCGCGATGGGCTCCACAAAAACCACTACGCGCTGCTCTTCGCGCGCCAGCCGCACGGCTTCACGCAGCATCAAAACTGCATCGCGGCCATTGGAAGGAACCGCCAGAATAATCCCGGGAATATCGCGGATGACGGCCAGCGAATTGTCATTATGGAAATGCCCGCCAAAGCCTTTTTGGTAGCCAAGCCCCGCAATACGCAGCACCATCGGGTTGGTAAATTGGCCCTTGGAGAAAAATGAAAGCGTCGCCGCTTCGCCGCGCAACTGGTCTTCCGCATTGTGCAAATAGGCCAAAAATTGTATCTCCGGCATCGGCACAAAACCATTGTGACCAAGGCCAATTGCCAGCCCCAAAATGCTCTGCTCATCCAACAATGTATTGATAATACGGCCCGGGCCAAAGCGGTCATGCAGCTTTTGTGTCACCCCATAAACGCCACCCTTGGGACCAATATCCTCGCCGCACATCACGATTTCACGGTGCTTTAATAAGAGGTCGGAAAGCGCAAAATTGATCAACCGCGCCATGTGTTGCGGCTGGGCCATAAGTCCCATATCTGAGTCGAAACTTGCTGCACGTGCTTCAGGTGTAGGCCCATTCGTCGGCGCATTTTTGCGGTGTGGCGGCACGATGCTCGCCATCACATCAGTAGCGGTTTTCAACTTTGGACGGGCAATCGCGAGCTCGGCAGTGGTAGCCGTTTGGACGTCTATCTCGTTGTAAACGTGGAGTATTTCATCAAGTGACAGTATCTCTTCGCGGTGAAGCGATGCCGCCGTATGAAGTAGCGGATCATTCGCTTCTTCCGCTTCAACTTCTGCTTTTGACTTATACGCTGTCTGCACATCCGCGCCGGCGTGGCCATATAAGCGGACGGCGTTCACATGCAAAAACGCTGGCTTGCGCGTGCTGCGAACGAATGCTTCCACTTCGCTCGCTACCTTGTAAGTCTCGAGTACATCCAGCCCGTCGCAGTAGAAATATTCGATGGCAGGGCGCGCCTCAATGCTGGCTTTCACCCAACCATCGGGGGTGCGGGTAGAGATGCCGATACCATTATCTTCGCAGATGAAAACGATAGGCGCGGGCAGCCCGCGATAGGCTGTCCAGCTTGCGGTATTGATCGCGCCTTGCGAAGTAGAGTGGTTCAATGAGGCGTCGCCGAATGAGCAAAGCACCACGCCATCGTCGGCCAATTGCTTGTGTTCCGGCTTAATTCGCTTGGCCAAACCAATGGAAAAAGCAGCGCCAACCGCTTTGGGTAAATGCGAGGCAATCGTCGATGTCTGCGGCGGAATGAACAGGGATTTGGAACCCAGAACCTTGTGTCGCCCGCCGGAAATCGGATCATCAGACGAGGCGGTGAAAGACAAGAGCATGTCTAACATCATGTTCTGATTGGGTAATTTCCGCGCCCGCTCAATCTGAAACGCCGCCCCGCGATAGTGCAGGAAGGCCATGTCATCCAAGCGAAACGCCGCCGCAATCGCGGCATTGCCCTCGTGCCCGGATGAACCAATGGTATAAAATGCCTCGCCCCGCGCCTGCAATTTGCGGGCGGTACGATCGAGATGACGGCTCAAAACTTGGCTGCGGAATATGCCGGTCAATTGGTCGGAAGAGAGGCCGGATTCAGCCAAAGTCAAAGCGCTGCGCCGCGCCGGAAAGTCTCCCGCAGCGACGCGTTTTAGAAAATTCTCGTGAACAATAGCGGCGCGATCCATGATGATTAGAAGAACGCCTGCAGGCCGGTTTGCGCACGCCCCAAAATCAAAGCGTGCACATCGTGCGTGCCTTCATAGGTGTTCACGGTTTCCAAATTCACCATGTGGCGCATGATCTGGTAATCCTCTTGGATACCGTTGCCGCCGTGCATATCACGCGATGCGCGGGCGATATCCAGTGCCTTTCCGCAGTTATTGCGCTTCATCAGCGAGATCATTTCAGGCGCCGCTTTTGCCTCATCCATTAAGCGGCCAAGACGCAGAGATCCTTGTAATCCCAAGGTAATTTCCGTTTGCATGTCTGCCAACTTCTTCTGGAAAAGCTGCGTTTGCGCGAGCGGCTTGTTGAATTGCCGACGGTCCAGCCCATACTGCCGCGCCGCCTGCCAGCAAAATTCCGCCGCCCCAAGAACGCCCCAAGAAATACCATAACGGGCGCGGTTGAGGCAGCCGAATGGACCCTTGAGACCTTCCACGAAAGGCAGCAAAGCATCTTCGCCGACTTCGACATTATCCATCACAATTTCGCCAGTGATGGAGGAACGCAGGGAGAGCTTGCCGCCGATTTTTGGAGCCGACAGGCCTTTCATGCCCTTCTCTAAAACGAAGCCTTTTATTTTGTTACCATGCTCCTCGGACTTCGCCCAAACCACGAAAACATCGGCAATCGGAGAATTAGAAATCCACATCTTGGAACCGGAAATCCGGTAGCCGTTAGCGGTCTTTACGGCGCGGGTTTTCATGCCTGCAGGGTCAGAGCCAGCATCAGGTTCGGTGAGGCCAAAGCAGCCGATAAACTCACCTGAGGAGAGCTTGGGAAGGTACTTTTGTCGTTGTTCTTCAGTACCATAGGCATAAATTGGATACATCACGAGGGACGACTGAACTGACATCATAGAACGGTATCCTGAGTCCACACGCTCCACTTCGCGGGCTATCAAACCATAGGAAATGTAAGAAGCGCCAAGGCCGCCGTAGGCTTCTGGAATGGTGACACCGAGCAGGCCAAGGTCGCCCATTTCACGGAAAATATTGGCGTCAGTTGTTTCGTCGCGCCAGGCTTCGATGACCCGTGGCTGGAGCTTTTCTTGGGCATAAGCACGCGAGGAATCGCGGATCATTCGTTCCTCATCGGAAAGCTGGTCGTCCAGCAACAAGGCGTCCGCCCAGTCAAAGTTTGAGAGGTCCGGCTGGTCCTTCGGCTTTAATGTCGGGCGTTCCATGGCTGTCAATTCCGTATTTGATGTGAGGATTTTGGCATGTTGGCACAAAATGCGGCGCTTGCCACTAGCTCGTCAAAACATTCCAAAATATCATTCTAATTTGCTTATGCGCTGCCAATACTCTATAGTAAAACACTATTCCTTCATCACTTCATTCAGAAATGGAATGATAAATTGCTCGCACCGCGTCGCTTTCTGCCGTCAATCAGCCTGCTTTCCGCCTTCGAGGCAGCGGCGCGTACGCAGAGTTTTACTGAGGCTGCGCGAGAACTGGACCTAACACAAAGCGCGGTCAGTCGCCAGATCATGGCGCTGGAAGGCCAGCTTGGGGTGGAGCTCTTTATCCGCGACAAAAAGCGGGTGCATCTGACTTTGGCGGGTGAGCGCTATGCGACGGAAATCCGTAACGCATTGAAATCTATAGCATCTGCATCTCTGGCGTTGAAGGCGAACCCCGAAGGCGGAACGCTGAATTTGGCGATTTTGCCCACATTCGGCACGCGCTGGCTGGCGCCGAGGCTGCCGGATTTCCTTAGCAAACACCCCGGTGTCACCGTAAATCTGACGACCAGATTGCAGCCATTCCGCTTTGAAACGGACCGCCAAGACGCCGCGTTTCACTTTGGCCGTGATGATTGGCCGATGACGCACAGCGAATATTTGTTTGATGAGACGGTCATTCCCGTCTGCTCGCCAGAAGTGCTGGCAGCGCAACATATTGAAAAACCACAAGATTTACTGCGCAGCCCGCAATTGCATCTGGCCACGAGGCCGGAGGCCTGGGGCATATGGCTCAAAGCGCAGGGTGTCACAACGGCTGGTTCCGGCGGTATGGTGTTTGACCAGATTGCCACGATGGCGCAGGCCTGCGTCCACGGTATTGGCTTTGCATTGCTGCCGGAATTCCTGATCGAAAACGAATTGGCGACGGGAAAGCTGGTTCCAGCCCTTTCTTTGCCAATGAAAAGCGTCGGCTCCTACTATCTGGTGTGGCCCGCAAACCGCGAAGGCTACCCACCGCTTGAGGGCTTTCGCAAGTGGCTTAAAACCCAAAAAATGCCGCTCTGAGAAGCGGTCGAGATACGGTCGGAAACGATACGCCGCGCGCCCAGAGACCGCCCGAATGCCGCACAGAAACCATGCGCAGACCGCCTGAAGTGTGGCCGGACCACATTCTGGAACATCTATGCCCCCACACATCCCACAAATAAAAAAGGCGGCACCTTCGCGCCGCCTCTTTTTGTAAAACCAAGTCTGGTTAGAACGGTGAATCCGGGAAGTAGAATTCAGCCGCGTTTTCTTTGGTCACCAAAGTTGCGTCCAAAATATACTTGCCGCGAATTGGCACTTGGTCATAAAGGCCGGCCACTGTCAGCTCAAGCGCAGTCGCCACCATCGCTGGCGGATAGAGCACGTTGACGGGCATCATGGCATCGCCATCGGCAACCTTCTTGATCATGTCCTTCATGCCTGCGCCGCCGATAACCATTTTAACATCGGTGCGGTTGGCTTGCTTGATGGCTTCCAAAACGCCAACGGCCATGTCGTCATCCTGACACCAGACCGCATCGATTTTTGGAAACTTGGTCAAGTAATCCTGCATCACTTTGAACGCATCATCGCGCGACCAATTGCCGAACTGGCTATCCAGAACTTTAATGCCTGAACCGGCGATGGCGTCAGCAAAACCCTTCTGGCGCTCTTCGTCGATTACGATTGGCATACCGCGAATAATCACGATGTCTGCGGTGCCAAGCTTATCCTTCATATAGGTGCCAGCAACGCGCCCAAGTTCCGGATTGTTGCCCGCAACATAAAGATCATTGATGGTGGGATCAGACAGGGCGCGGTCCACGACGGTGATGAACACGCCCTTTTCCTTGACGGTTTTCAGCGGGCCTGTCAGCTCATCAGAATTGTGCGGCAATACGACAAGCGCATTGATGCCTTGCGTTGTCAGGTCTTCCAATGCGGATGCCTGAGACGCGCCGTCCGGCGATGTCTTGACGATGATGTTGAGACCAGGATGAGTGGCCATCAATGCCTTGGCGGCACGTTCAGCGTGATAAACCACACCACCAGTCCAGCCATGATCTGCCGCCGGTATCGAGACAGCAACGGTAAGCTTTTTATCCTCGGCAGACGCAAAGCCAGTGAGTGCCATCAAGGCGACGGCGGCAATGCCGGTAAGAAATTTATTCATTGTTCTCTCCCAATAGTTCGTTTTGAGCCGGATTGTAGTGCGGGCCGCCTCTTTCCCGTTGACCCTTAACCCCGGCGCGACAAGGAGCGCTGAACCAACATCGCAATGATGATGATCGCCCCTTGCACAGCCCCGATGAGGTACACGTTGACATTGGACAGAGTTAGAATGTTGCCAATGATTTCCAAAAAGAATGCGCCCGCGATGGTGCCCCAAATCCGGCCCGCGCCGCCGCGCAGCAGTGTGCCTCCCACGACAACTGCGGTAATGGCCTGCAATTCCCAAAACAGGCCAGTGGCGGAATTTGCCGAGCCCAAGCGCGGTACATAAAGAATGATGGCGATGCCAACGCAAACGCCTTGAATAATGTAAGTCAAAAGTTTCACACGATTGACATTGATACCCGAGTAACGCGCTACATCTTCGTTGGAACCAACAGCAATGACATGGCGACCGAAGGACGTCTTATAGAGCAGAAAGGCTGCGACCAGCGCAACGGCAAGCACTGTCAAAAGCGGAATGGGAACGCCCAAAATCGCGCCTTTATACACCGGTCCGTACAGGTCCTTGGTATCGCTATTCACGGAAATAGAGCCACCGTTGGCCAAATAGGTGAAGAGTGAGCGCAAGATTACCATCGTGCCGAGCGTGACGATAAACGGCTCGATTTTGCCGACAGTCGAAATGGTTCCGTTAACGAGGCCACACGCCGCCCCAACCACTATAGCAATCAGCATCGCCACCGCGATCGTGCTCATGCTGACGTTTGGTTCGACGGATTTCAAGTAAAGCAGCATCACGCCAGCCACAAAGGCGGCGATGGAGCCGACGGACAAATCCAGCCCACCGGCGGCCATCACAAACGTCGCGCCAATGGCGATAATGGCAATGAAACTAGTGCGGGTGGCGACGTTTTGCACGAGATTATCGTAGGTGAGAAAATTAGGATGCACCAATGACCCGATGAAGATGAGTACAACCAGCGCAATGAAAGGCGCCGCAGTTTTAAGGTCAAAGCCGGCAAAGCGGCTGCTTTTTTGTGTGTCTGTGGTCATCAATGCGCCGCTGCGGCCTCCTCAGGTTTTGCACCTGTCGCCAATATCACAATTTCATCTTCACTCATTTTGTCCGCGCCAACTTCGCCGACGATACGCCCGTTGCGCATCACCAACACGCGGTGACAGACACCAATAAGTTCCTGCATTTCCGAAGAAATGACGATAACGGCGATGCCTTTGGCAGCGAGCGCAGCAATAAAGCTATAAATTTGCTCTTTCGCGCCAATATCCACGCCCCGCGTTGGCTCGTCGATGACAACGATGCGCGGGTTGAGCAGCATCATTTTAGCTAAGAACAACTTTTGCTGATTGCCGCCGGAAAGCTGGCCTGCCAGCATAGTTTTGGAGCGGGCACGAATGTCAAATTCGGCAATCGCTCCATCCAGCGCCGCGCGCTCCTTCGCGGCATCAATCATAAAGCGACCGGAAAATGTCTGTAATGCAGCCAGCGTGAGATTGCCGCCCAGCGGCTGCGCTAGCAGCAGGCCCTTGCCCTTGCGGTCTTCGCTCAGATACACAATGCCTGCATCCATGCCTTCGCGGGCATTGGCGATTTTGGTCGGCCTATCGTTTATCACAACGGTGCCGGAGCCCGGGCGCAGACCCAAAATACCTTCAAAAAGCTCCGTGCGGCCAGCGCCGACCAGACCCGCAAAGCCCAAAATCTCGCCTGATTTGATGCTGAAATTGGCTGATGAAGCAAAGCCGGGAACTTGGTAATCGGTTACTTTCAAAAGGATGGCGCTATCCGGCGCTGGAACCTTCGGCGGGTAAAGTTTACCCATGTCGCGACCAACCATAAGCTTGGCCATGTCAATCGGCTCAAGCCCTTTTGCATCACGAGTAATTATTAACTTACCATCGCGCAAGACTGTGACTTGATCAGCAATGGTCTTCACTTCCGGCAGGCGATGCGAGATGTAGAGTACGGCGACGCCACGTGCTTTGATGCGGTTGATAACGGCAAGCAAGGCATCGGTCTCGATGGGGGTGAGCGAGGCGGTTGGCTCGTCAAAAATCACCACCTTGTGCGGCACAGAAAGCGCACGGGCAATCTGCACCAACTGGCGCTGGGCGATAGAAAGCCGCTCCACCAAGGTGCGCGGGTCGATCGTTGCACCGAGATCCGCAACGGCGAGACCGGCACGGCGGTTCATTTCCTTATCATCCAACGCAAACCCGCGCCAAATTTCACGCCCGAGAAAGATGTTTTGCGCCACAGTCAAATGCGGTGCGAGCAGGATTTCTTGATGCACCAACACAATGCCATTCTTTTCCGCATCAACCGGACTGCGGAATTGAATGGGCTTGCCCTCGCTGGCGAGCGTGCCGCGGGTGGGCTGCAAGTAGCCGCCCAGAATTTTCATAAGCGTGGACTTACCCGCACCATTTTCGCCGATGATGGCGTGCACTTTGCCCGCTTCAAAAGCGATGGAAACATCGCTCAAAACCTCGATGCTACCAAAGCGCATGGCAAGACCGCTGCCTTCAAGTAACACTGATGTTTTTGCTGATTCTGACAATTGCGCTGCTATCCTGAACACAAATAGTGAGATTTACCGGTAAAAAGCGCGGTAATTTGACTAATTAGTTAAATATTCAAGAGGATATGCGCAGTGTCAAGACGAAATTCTAATTTTTCGTGTATTTTTCAATATAAAAGACAATGCCCAAAAAAGGGGCAATTTTGTACTTAAGTCAGATGTGACACAGCACGCATCATGGCGACGATTGCATCATCCATCTGCGGGTCTGTAGGCAATGCCGCGCATGACTGCTTGATGATGACTGTTTCAGTTTTCGGGTCAACCCATATCCATTGGCCGTGAATGCCGATGGCGGCGAGTTCGCCAGAGCCGCTCTCATACCAGAAGCTACGGTAGGAGCCTTGCGGAAAATGATCCGCCTGATCGCCGGTGCGCCATGCCTCGCGGCTACCGCCGGTCCATAAATCATCAATCCACTTTTGGCTGACAATGCCACGCCCACCACAGCGCACCAACTCGCCAAACCGCGCCAAATCACGCGGCGTCGCAGAAATGCCGCCAGCGGTGCGCGAGGTACCGATTTTGTCTACGGTGACGAATGCATCGGCGTGAGCGCCCATCGGCCGCCAGATGAGATCGCTAATCAGCTCCGGAATGCGCTTTCCTGCCGCGCGCTCCAACACCACGCCAGCCATATCCGTGTTGGGCGAGCGGTAGGCATGGGTGACACCATGCTCGGCGTTGGATTTCTTTATGGTGCAGAGGAAGGATTTCAGATCACTGGATGGCTGTGCGGGGTCTTGCGGGTTCCAGCCCGTGGCGCGGCGATAGCGGTCAAAACCGCCGGTCTTGTCGAGGTAATTCTCATCAAAATCCAGCGCCACTTCCATATCCAAGAGGTTGCGCAGTGTGGCATCGCCATAAGCGCTGCCCATGGCCGCAGGCACATGCTTGGCGACCAGGTCCGTTTCGGCAAGGACCTCTTGGTCGATGAGGATACCCGCCAAAATTCCGGTGATGGATTTTGAGACCGAGAATATTAGATGCGGCTTCGCGGGGGAGCAAGTTGGCGCATACCTTTCGGCGATGAATTCGCCTTGCCGCATAACGACGAAACTGTCCGTTTGGCTCTCTTCTAGAAATGCCGCCAGCGACACTTGTGAGCCGTCCACATTAGTAACCTGCAACGCACCAAACATGCCGAGAGGTTTTGCTGGCGTTTCCGCGCGACTTGTTCCGGCGATTATGGCGGAGGGTACAATCTCGTTGACGTTCTGAAATGCCCACGAGGAAAAAGGCGCGGTGCGCCAGTTACTCAGGTTCACATCGCGGCGCTCGAATGTCACTTACCATCAAACCCCGTCAACACGCCAACGGCATTGATGCCGATTTCGGCAACCGCGTATCCGCCTTCCATAACGAAAAGCGTCGGCAATCCGAGCTTGGCAATACGAGCGCCAATCAGCGGGTAATGCTCGCTGCGCAGCTTGAACTTGCTGATTGGGTCTTTCTCGAATGTATCAACGCCGAGCGACACCACCACCACATCCGGCTTGTTGGCCGCAAGTTTTTCGCAAGCGCTGTCCAGCGCCGCCGCCCATGTTTCCCATGTGGTGCCAAAGGGCATCGGGTAATTGATATTAAACCCTTCGCCCGCGCCCGCGCCAGTCTCATCCTTGTGGCCGAGGAAGTAGGGGTATTCTTGGCTTGGATCAGCATGAAGGTTCAGCACCTGCACATTGCTGCGGGAGTAGAAAATCTCCTGCGTGCCATTGCCGTGGTGATAATCCACATCGAGAATGGAGACGCGTTTTGCGCCATGATCGAGAAAATATTGCGCCGCAACGCAGGCATTGTTGATGTAGCAATAGCCGCCCATGAAGCCTGCGCCCGCATGATGACCGGGTGGACGGCACAGCGCGAATGCCGCTTGCTGGCCGTTCTTGACGAGTGATGCTGCGGTCAGCGCGGTGTCATGCGAAGATTTGATCGCATCCCATGTGCCAGATACAAAGCCAATACCCGCATCGAACGAATAGTAGCCGAGCAGCCCGTCGATAAATTCCGGACGTCTATCCCCGCGCATACCGCGTGTTGGCCAGCAGAAGGGAAGCGCAGTTCCGGTGCGCCCTTCGGCAGTCCAACGGTCCCAAACGGTGGGGAGAAAATCGAGATAGTCTTGGCGATGCACCTTGGCAGCAGTCGTCAAATCATGTGCATCCGGCTCTTGAATATCGCCAAGGCCAACAGCCTTCACGCGCTCAATGACATAGTCAGCGCGCGATGCTTTTTCAAAAGCGGGCACAATTTGGCCAGCGACGAGTTCGACTTGGCCTGTATGGCCGATATGGCGCGGGGAGAATACGGTTTTCATGTTTTTAGTTCCATCAGGTAGAAATCGTGGCGATTTTCTTCTCCCCGATGAAGGATCGGGGAGAAGAAAGCTCGCGACACGCGGAGCCTTATTTCATCACTTCAGTCCAAACCTTTGTATAAAGCGCCGTCACATCCGGTCCGCAATCATGCGAGTAAGAGACGGGAATGCCCTCCGGCACAGTGAGTTCAGGCGCGCCCTTCATATCGGCCGGCATAAAGGCATCCGACCCTGCAATGCCGTTGCCATAGCGGGCAAAAGCAGAAATCGCGGCTGCATTTTCAGGGTCCATAATGAAGTTTTGGAACAGCTTGGCGTTCTCAACATTCTTGGCTTCTTTCAGCACGACAACATTATCCGACCACAACACCACGCCTTCTTTCGGGAAGCCGTAATGGATGGCGGGATTGGCCAAACGCTGGCGCATGGCGGAGCCATTCCAATCAACAGTCGCGGCATAGTCGCCCGCGCCCATTTTTTCGACGGTGGAATATTCCATCGCAATCCAGTCTTTCTTGGCGTTGACCAAGGTGTCGCGTACTTTCTTCAAAACTTCCAAATCGCCGGTGCAATATTGACCGCCGACATAGGCAATAGCGCCCGCTATCACGTCGTTCATTTCAGGAACGACGTTCAGCTTGCCCTTAAGTTCCGCTGGTGTGCTGAACACGATGCCCCAAGTGTTGATGTCGCCCTTGAAAATATCAGTGCGCACAGAAACGCCGACAGTGCCGAGCTGCCACGGCACAGAATATTTGCGCCCCTTATCGAAGTCAGGGTCTTTCCATTCCGGCAAAAGGTTCTTGGCATTTTCCATTTGGCCAGGATTTGTTTCTAAAATCAGGCCTTCGGAAATCCAGATTGGCAGGAAGTTTTGTGATGGCACGGCAATATCAAAACCAGATGAACCTTGGCGCACCTTGGCGAGCGCCGTGTCATTGCTGTCATAGTCGGTGACAGTGACTTTGACATTATACTTAGCTTCAAATTTCTTGATCATTTCAGGGTTGGTGTAATTGCCCCAATTATAGATGTTGAGTTCACCATCGGCCATCGCAATGCCGGTGGAGGCGAGCAGCGCCGTGGTCAATGTTATCAGGGCAGTTTTGAGTTTCATTATAGTTCCTCTCTAGTTGCGTTTATTGGTGACGAAGAAAAACACGGTGACAATGCCGATGGAAATAAGCAGCAGCACGGTGGAAATGGCATTCATCTCAGGCGAGATGTGGCGGCGGATTTGGCCGAGCATATAGGTCGGCAATGTTTCCTGACCGGCGGATTTGACGAAATTGGTGATGACAACATCATCGAGAGAAATCACGAAAGCCAGCATCATGCCCGCCAAAATGCCGGGCCATAGCAGCGGCAGCGTGACATATCGGAACGCTTTGAAAGGCGTGGCGTAAAGGTCAGCCGCCGCACGCTCAAGTGTCAAATCCATATTTTCCAAGCGCGCGCGAATGGGCAGATAGGCGAACGGAATGCAAAACGCCGTGTGCGCAACGATGAGATAGCCAAGGCCGGCATAGCCGGTCCATGCCTTGATGCGGGCAAAGAAGATCAGCAGCGCAACGGCGGTGACAATCTCCGGTACCATGAGCGGAATGTTGATGAACGCATATTTGAACGTAAGCCCGCGATAATTTTCCGTGCGGGTGGTGGCGAGTGCGGCCATGGTCGCGGCGATGGTGGCGAAGATTGCAGCGATACTGGCAATTTTTAGGGAGCGTATTGTGGCCTCGATAACATCGCCGTTGGTCAGTGCCGATTGAAACCAGCGCAGTGAAAGCCCGCGCCAATCGCTGAGCGACTCGCCCTCGTTAAACGCGAAGATGACCAGCATGATAATCGGCAAATAGAGCGCGACAAAGCAGGCGATGGCAATGACCGTGAAGCCGGTTTGGTGGCGGATGTTAAACTGCTTACCCATGTCCAGCCCCCGTCTTTGAGGCATTGCGAACATAAGCCAAAAGCGCGACCATAACGATCATCATCAGCGCGATGGACAGCGCCGAGCCGAGCGGCCAATTGCGCCCTTGGCCGAACTGCAAATCAATTAAATTACCCAGCATCATATTTTTGCCGCCGCCCAAAATGCTCGGTGTGACATAGGCGCCAAGTGAGGGGATGAACACAAGGATGGAGCCGGCAATCATGCCGGGCTTCACCATCGGAATAATGATCTTGCGCAGCACCTTGCTTGGCGTCGCATAAAGATCATAGCCCGCTTCCACCAAACGAAAGTCCAGCTTTTCCATGCTTGCATAAAGCGGCAGCACCATTAGCGGCAGATAGACATAAACCATGCCAGCCAATATCGCCCAGTCAGTGAACAGGATTTGGATAGGCGATGCAATCAACCCTGTCTTCATCAGCACTGTGTTGATGAGCCCCTCGTTGCGTATGATTTCCAGCATCGCGAAGGTGCGGATCAGAAGATTGGTCCAAAACGGAATGGTGATGAGAAAGAGCCACAATTCGCGGGTCTTTTCTGGGCGTGTGGCGATAAAATAGGCCGTCGGAAAGCCGACCAGCAGCGTCAATATTGTGGTGATAAGCGATAGCCTGATGGAGCGCAGAAAAATTGACAAATGCGCTGTTGCGAGCGACACGGTATCATCAAAAATATCGCGCTCGAAGAAAACGCTGAACCAACCTTCCAGAGAGGGCTGCCATTTAACGTCTCCAAATGAACCGGGCTTCAAAAACGAATAGACTAATACAATCAGCATCGGCCCGACGGCGGCCAGCAAAATGGTAATGAGGGCAGGGGCGGAAAGCAGCCAGCGGTTTCGCAACTCGCGTTGCTGTTCCGCCTTGATGAGTGCTACGCCCTCGCTCATCGGCTAATTCCTCAACACGCGGGCGGCACTATCCGCCAGAGTGATTGCCACATGGTCGCCGACCGCGACGCCCAGACTTTGGTGGGGTTTATTTTGCGCCCGCACCATAAAGCCTTCACCGCTTTTCAGCGTTACATGAAAATGCGTATCGGTGCCGAAATAGACGATGTTGGAGAGTGTGCCCGTCAGCCCTGCGGCCTTCGCATCAGTTTTTACTAGCTGGGCATGTTCTGGCCGTAGCACAATTGTAACCTCGCCCGACGGCTTAAAGTCCGACGGCATAGCGGCAGAAATGCTGCATCCCGCGGCCAAGTCCACTTGTGCCACTTCGCCCTTGGTGCTCGCAATTTTGCCTTTGAGAAAATTGCTCTCGCCAATGAAATCCGCCACAAAGCGATCCGTCGGCGCGTCGTAAATATCGCGCGGTGAACCCACCTGCAAAATCTTGCCCGAAGACATGACCGCGATGCGGTCGGACATTGTCAGCGCTTCTTCTTGGTCATGGGTTACGAAAATAAAGGTAATCCCCGTCTCGGCCTGCAGGCGCTTCAGCTCAATCTGCATATCTTTGCGCAGCTTATAGTCCAGCGCGGAAAGTGGCTCATCCAAGAGCAGCACTTTTGGCTGAGGCGCGAGTGCGCGTGCCAGCGCCACGCGCTGTTGCTGGCCTCCGGAAATTTGGCTGGTTTTGCGCCCCGCCAGCGCCTCCATCTTCACCAGCTTCAGCATGGTTGTCACGCGGGCGTCAATCTCTGCCTTTGGCTTGCCAAGCATGAGAAGGCCAAAGCCGATATTTTCCGCCACCGTCATGTGCGGGAACAAGGCGTAACTCTGGAAAACGGTATTGATCGGCCGCTTAAACGGCGGCATAAGCGCAATATTATCGCCGTAAAGCAAAATATCGCCGGATGTCGGAAACTCAAATCCCGCAATGAGGCGAAGCAACGTGGTTTTGCCGCAACCGGAAGGTCCAAGCAATGTGAAAAATTCATTTTGCCGAATGGTCACACTGGTGTTGTCAACAGCGGCAAACGCAAAATCACCGGTTCCAAAGATTTTCGAAACATTACGAATGTCTATCGCGCCGCTATTGGTCTCGCTGAGGCCTGCCAATTGCCAATTACTCCCATGAGACAGCCTGTTTTTCTAAAGTGAAACAGGTCCGTCTAATGCAAGGTCACCATGCCATTTGCCCGTTGGCAACCCCTTTTCGCTACGTCACGCCGTTTTTTTATCAAATGGTATAAGTAATTTGTCCGCCACAGATGGTGGTTGCAATGCCAACACTACCTATATTTTCCGGCTTCCGCGCTGCAAGATTTCCATCCAAAATGACAATATCAGCCAAAAAACCGGGCGCGATCTTGCCTTTCTGGTATTCCTGAAACTCGGTGTAAGCCCCTTCCACACAATAGGCCGCCAGCGCCTCATCCAGCGTGAAGGATTGATCCGGATCGGCAGGTCCCCAAGGCTTGCGCGTTACCGCTGCCTGTAAGCCGCGCATTACGCTTATGTCGGAAACCGGCCAATCAGAAGCGAACGGAATGTGCGCGCCCGCATCTTTCAGCGTGCGCCATGCGTAGGCATAACGCCAGCGCGCCTCGCCAATGTTGGAAATTGTCGGCTGAAGTGGGAAATCCATCGCGCCCGGCGGGTGGGGAGGTTGCATGGAGGCGATGACGCCGAGCGTTGAAAACCGCGAAATATCATTGGGATGAACAACCTCGATATGCTCAATGCGGTGGCGGCTATCGCGCACGCCGTTGGCCTTCTGCGCGGCCTCATAGCCATCCAAAACCGCGCGCACAGCACCATCACCAATGGCGTGAACCGCAATTTGCAAGCCCCGCGCATCGGCGGCGACGGCCACTTTTTCAAACTCATCCGGCTCGAACAGGCCCTTGCCAACGGTATCCAGCTTGTTGGCATAAGGCTCAATCATCACAGCTGTATAGCTGTCCAACACACCGTCATAAAACACCTTCACCATGCCGCAGGAGATGAAATCGCTGTTGTAGCGTTTGGTCATCTCCACCGCTTTGTCTAGTGCATCAAGTGGCATGGATTTCTTATAATGGAACGGAATTTTCACACGGCACTTCAAAAATCCATCAGCCTTTTCAATGGCTTCCAGCAATTGTAGCTGATACAAATTGCCATCCATATTGTGCACAGACGTAATGCCATGCGCCGCGCAATAATTGAGACCAAGTCGCATCACATCCATATCAATTTTGAAAGTCTCATCATCCGGAAATGGCTCTGGCTCTCCGCCTGTGGATAAGCCCAGCCGGTAGCGATCAAACCCGCCTGCGGCCTGCACGGGGCCGAAGGCTTCCATTTCCAAAAGCACGCCGGTGGCTAAGCCATCCTCGCCCATCACAATTTCATTGCCAACATTCAGCGCGCGGCCATGAAAAATGCCACCCGTTTCCAGTGCCTTGGTATTGGCCCATGAGGTGTGATGATCCGGCGCGGAAATCAGTATTGCCTGGTCTGGCAGGATGGCATCCAGCTTGTGGCGATCCAAACTCTCATCAGGCCCAAGAATGGAATAGTCCGCTCCTTGCGCAAACAAAACTGCCTGATGGGGCCGGCCCGCCGCATAGGCACGAACCGCATCGGTGAGCGCTGCCAGCCCATGCACGCCGCCAAGCTGCAAATGGTCCAACTCCGCCGCGCCGGTGAAAATGTGCATGTGGTTTTCAGAAAAGCCGGGCAGCACAGTATTGCCCTTGGCATCAATGAGTTTCGTCGAAGACCCGCGCATGGTTGAAAGCGCCGCATCTGAGCCGACGGCCAGTATCTTGCCATTATTCAGGGCCACCGACTGACCATGAGGTTTGTCGCTATCTAGCGTGATGACTTTGGCATTGAAAATTAGAGTGTCAGCGTAGGTCATTGTTGCCCTCAAGGAGAAAAATTTGCCACCAATGAATGGGCATTGCCCGGATAAGTCAATCTCACATGTGTCACAGGCTGTTCATTCGTCCATGTGCGCCGCTCGATGGTAAGACATGGCGCACCAATGGCGATGTGAAGCGCGGCAGCTACGGCCTCGCTCGCGCCGGATGCGCCAATCGTGTGCGTGGCCTTGCTCCACGGCACATGGCCGATGAGCCACGCACTCGGCGCAACCGCGCCAAAATCCACTGTCTCCGCCTCCGGTACGGCGGCAATGCTAATCAAGCGCTCTTCTAGGCAAAAGGGCAGGGCGCCTGCACTGTGAAGGGCGCTCAGTTCGATGAGTGTCGTGCCACTTTGGACGTCGAGCAGAACCTTATCCGCAGCTTTCGATTTGCGCTTTTTGTGGGTGAGAAGCTGATAATTATAAGCGAGCCCCAGCGCCTCCACCTCGGTGCGAATATCGTGAATTTCCAGCACGGCCGCTTGGCTCTTTTGCCGCGCCACAAAACTGCCGGAACGCTTGCGCCGCTCGATCAGCCCTTGAGCCGCCAGTTGCGACAGCGCCTTGCTCACTGTCATCCGCGAGCAGGAATAGTGCACGGTCAACTCATGCTCAAACGGAATGCGGAACCCCGGCTGCCATTCGCCGGAAGTGATTTTGTCGCTGATTTCGCTTAGGATGCGCTGGTGCAGCGACTGGCCTTCGGTTTCCTCTGGCATAGCACTCATGAGTTCAAATTCTTCATTGTCGCTTTGAAGCGCACTGTCGCCGCATCGCGCAAATGATGCCGCCCGTTTGCCACCAGCTTTTTGCCCGCCACCCAAACGCAATCTACGCAGCGCTGGCCGGAAAATATCCACGCGTCCAAAATATAGTCGCCACTCATTTCAAACAGCGCAGATTGATTTTTGTCCAGCGACACAAAGTCCGCCTGCCCGCCAACAGCAATGCCGCCAGCGCTTTGACCCAGTGCCTGATGCCCACCTTTGAGCGCGGCGTCATACAAAGCACGACCCGTTGAACCATTTAGACTGGCCAAAACATTGCGTGATTTGAACCCTAAACGCTGCGAATATTCCAGCTGACGCAGCTCATCTGCAAGGCCAATCTGCACGTTAGAATCTGATCCGACACCGAACGCGCCACCTTGGTTTACATACAGTTCGCCATCAAAAATACCATCGCCCAAATTGCTCTCCGTGATAGGGCAAAGACCCACCACCGCACCGCTTTTTGCAACGCCTGTGTACTCCGCATCGGTCATGTGGGTGGCATGAATCAAGCACCAATTTTGCTGCACATCAGCGTGAGACAAAAGTCACTCAACAGGCCGCGCGCCTGACCAAGCAATGCAATCTTCAACCTCTTTTAACTGCTCGGCTATATGAATGTGAAACGGGCGTTTGCCCGCCATCGCCACTAACGCGGCAAGCTCATCCGGCGTCACGGCGCGTAGGCTATGCGGTGCAATCCCAATATTTGCATGAGATAATTGATTCAAAGTCTGAGCCGATTGATTCAAAAGTCTCTCAAACTGGTCTAAGCTATTGATAAATCGACGTTGTCCAGTGTTCGGCGCAGCGCCGCCAAAAGTCGAACGCGCGTAGAAAACGGGCAATAAGGTAAGGCTAATACCGCTGCTTGATGACGCCGCAGCGATGCGCTCCGCCATCTCAGCCAGGTTGTCGTATGCGCTGCCATCCGGCGCATGGTGCAAATAATGGAACTCCCCAACACGACAAAATCCCGCCTCCAACATCTCGATGTAGAGCAATGTTGCCACCGCCTCCACATCATTCGGCGACATGGCAAGCGCGAAGCGATACATCTCCTCGCGCCATGTCCAAAACGAGTCCGACGAGGCCCCGCGCCGCTCTGTGCGACCCGCCATCGCCCGCTGAAACGCATGGCTGTGCAGATTGGAAATCGCAGGGACTAGTATCGCATGACGCTCGGCATTTGGCGCAGGAATTGTATCAGCTGCGAGGGACGTAAAGCACCCGCCCTCAATGGTTAGCGAGACATTGTTCAACCATCCATCCGGCGTCAGAACCTGTTCAGCGAATAATTCCATGATTGGTTTTCCACGTCGTTTTTAGTCTTGCGCTTCGATTTAATATGTCTATACATATTGAAAAAATAAGGGAAGCGAAATTTCTCATAATGGCGAACGATAGAGCGCAATCATCCGGTTTGAAAGCATGGCGCAACGCACGCCTTGCGACGATTGTTGACTATGCGCCAAGCCTTGGCATGGTTGAAAACGGCATCGTCGTTGCCGATGGCGGACGCATTGTTTTCGCCGGACCCGAATCCGAAATCCCCCAAGCCATCATGACAAAGGCCGAGGTGATCGACTGCGAAGGCCGCCTCATCACCCCCGGACTTATCGACTGCCACACACATCTAGTCCACGCTGGCAACCGCGCCAACGAATTTGAAATGCGCCTCGCTGGCGCGACGTATGAAGAGGTCGCAAGGGCCGGCGGTGGCATAGTGTCCTCTGTGAAAGCGCTTAGGGCAGCGAGCGAACAAGACCTCGTTGCGCAAGCATTGCCCCGTTTAGATGCCTTCATCGCCGAGGGCGTGACGACCATTGAAATAAAATCCGGCTATGGCTTGGACACGGCCAACGAAGTCAAATCACTCCGCGCCGCGCGCCATCTTGCTACCCTTCGTGACATCAACATTACCACGACATGCCTCGCGGCTCACGCGCTGCCGCCGGAAATGGCGGGCGATAAAGACGCTTATATTACCAAGGTAATCGAAGAGATTTTGCCGGCCGTTGCAGCCGAAAATCTGGCGGATGCCGTCGATGGATTCTGCGAGGGCATAGGCTTCTCGCCTGCGCAAATGGCGCGGGTATTTGACGCCGCCAAGGCGCTCGGTCTGCCCGTCAAACTCCATGCTGATCAGCTTTCCAATCTGCACGGCGCAGCTCTGGCCGCAGAGTATGGCGCACTGTCG
The DNA here is from genome assembly GCA_043744175.1 of Phyllobacteriaceae bacterium. Classification (GTDB taxonomy): domain Bacteria; phylum Pseudomonadota; class Alphaproteobacteria; order Rhizobiales; family Rhizobiaceae; genus JANMEX01. The sequence goes on along the minus strand of JAYTVD010000136.1, from coordinate 24,023 downwards.
GCGGACCATTTGGAATATACCGATGAGGCCGGAGCGGCGGCGATGGCCACGTCCGGAACCGTGGCTGTCATACTCCCCGGCGCTTACTATTTCATCCGCGAAACCAAAAAGCCACCGCTGGACCTGTTCCGCAAGGCGGGCGTGCGCATGGCGCTGGCAAGCGACAATAATCCCGGCACATCGCCGCTGACTTCCTTGCTTCTGACAATGAATATGGCCGCGACATTGTTCGGCATGACTGTGGACGAGTGCATCGCGGGCGTTACTCGCGAGGCGGCGCACGCGCTGGGCCAGCAACGACACATCGGAGCTCTGGCGGCGGGCAAATTCGCTGATATGGCGATCTGGAACGTCGAGCGTCCGGCAGAACTAGTTTATCGCATGGGGTTTAACCCGTTGCACACAAGAGTTTGGAGAGGCAAATGACATCAATTACGCTGAAACCCGGCTACGCCACGCTGGATGATTGGCGCGCGATCTATCGCGGGGCGCTACCGATGTTGGACGCCTCGTGCCGTAAAGGCATTGCCGCCAGCGCTGCCGCTGTAGAGCGCATCGTCGCCAAGGGTGAGCCTGTCTATGGCATCAATACCGGCTTTGGAAAACTCGCCAGCGTGCGTATTCCGCAGAGTGATCTGGAGAAACTCCAGCGCAACATCGTGCTCAGTCACGCCGCTGGCACAGGCGAGGCGATGCCCATTTCCGTCGTGCGGCTAATGATGGCGCTGAAGGTCGCGAGTCTGGCGCAAGGCGCTTCCGGCGTGCGGCCATCGACTATTGAAATGCTCGAAGCTATGCTGGCAAAGAGCGTCACGCCTGTCATTCCCGCGCAAGGTTCAGTCGGCGCTTCGGGCGATCTCGCGCCGCTATCGCACATGGCAACCATTATGATTGGCGTCGGCGAGGCCTATTTGGGCGACAAGCGCTTGTCCGCCAAAGACGCGCTGAAACAAGCAGGTCTAACCCCCGTTGTTCTCGGTGCAAAGGAAGGCTTGGCGCTGCTTAACGGCACGCAATTCTCCACCGCCTATGCGCTGGCGGGCCTGTTTGATGCCGAAATCTTGTATCAATCCGCGCTGGTCACAGGCGCGCTTTCCACTGATGCCGCCAAGGGTTCGGATGCGCCGTTTGACCCGCGCATCCATGCGCTACGCAGGCATAAGGGTCAGATTGAAACCGCCGCTGCGCTGCGCAATCTGATGAGCGGTTCAATCATCCGCGAATCCCACCGCGAAGGCGATGAGCGTGTGCAAGACCCATACTGTCTGCGCTGCCAGCCCCAGGTGATGGGCGCGACGCTCGATCTTTTGCGCCAAGCGGCACACACTCTGGAAACTGAGGCCAACGGCGTGACAGATAATCCGCTGATTTTCGCCGAAAATGACACAGCCCTTTCCGGTGGCAATTTCCATGCCGAGCCTGTGGCGTTTGCGGCAGATATGATTGCTCTTGCCGTGTGCGAAATCGGCTCCATCGCCGAGCGCCGCATTGCGATGCTGGTGGACCCTGCGCTGTCGGGGATGCCTGCGTTCTTGACGCCAAAGCCCGGCCTCAACTCCGGATTTATGATCCCGCAAGTCACTGCCGCCGCGCTGGTTTCTGAAAACAAACAGCGTGCCTATCCCGCCAGCGTGGATTCCATTCCCACGTCGGCTAATCAGGAAGATCATGTGTCTATGGCTGCTCACGGCGCGCGCCGTCTGCGCGGCATGATCGAAAACGCCACTGCAGTCATCGGCATTGAGTTGCTGGCTGCTGCGCAGGGTTGCGATTTCCATGCGCCGCTCAAATCCAGCCCGTCGCTGGAGGCCGTGCGCTCGCTCGTGCGCAAGGATATTCCGCATCTGGATGATGACCGCTATTTCCACCCCGATATGGAAAAGGCCAACACGCTGGTCCGCTCCGGCGCGGTGATTGCAGCAGCTCACGCCATTACCCTGCCAACGGTTGCGCCATGAGCGGCTGGCTGCACATCCACCAAGGCGATGCGCCTCTGCTGGTCAGCCTGCCGCACACCGGCACGGATTTGGCGGATATTGCGCCACAACTGAAATCCAAGTGGCTGGCGCAGCGCGATACCGATTGGTGGATTGAACAGCTCTATGATTTCGCAGTTGGCCTTGGCGCGAGCGTGGTGCGCACCAGCATTTCGCGCACGGTTATCGACGTGAACCGTGACCCATCCGGCATTTCGCTTTACCCTGGGCAGGCGACAACGACGCTATGTCCAACCACGACTTTTGATGGCGATGCGCTTTACCTCGATGGCCAAGAGCCGGATGAGGCCGAAATCGCGCGGCGCAAAGCGCTGTATTTCGACCCCTATGATCTAGCGCTGCACAATGAGGTCGCGCGCCTGCGCAAGCGTTACAAAAAAATCGTGCTGTATGATTGCCACTCGATTCGCTCGGTCATTCCGCGCCTGTTTGAGGGCGAGCTTCCAGTATTCAATCTCGGCACCAACGACGGCAAAAGCGCCGCGCCAGTGCTACAGAAAAGTGTGAACGATATCATGATGGCGACGGGCAAAAGCGCCGTGGTCAATGGCCGGTTCAAGGGCGGCTGGATCACCCGTAGCTTCGGCCAGCCGGCGCGCGGCGTTCATGCGCTGCAAATGGAACTGTCCTGCCGCTCCTACATGCGCGAACCCATCGGCGCCGTCAGCGAGGCCAATTGGCCCACACCTTATGATGCAGAGTTCGCCGCGCCAATGAAGGCGCATTTGACCGACATTCTCAAAGCCGCACTCAATTTTGCCCGCACAACGGAGTTTTGACCCATGACCATCAATAGCCGCATCGATAATGCCCGCGTCATCCGCGCCGCCACCGGAACAGAAATTACCGCCAAAAGCTGGCTGACAGAAGCCGCCATGCGTATGCTGATGAACAATCTTGATCCCGGCGTTGCCGAAAAACCGAGCGAACTGGTGGTTTACGGCGGCATCGGCCGCGCTGCGCGGGATTGGGCGAGCTACGATAAAATCGTCAATACGTTGAAAGAGTTGAACAGCGACGAGACATTGCTAGTGCAATCCGGCAAGCCAGTTGGCGTTTTCAAAACCCACAGCGATGCACCGCGCGTGCTCATTGCCAACTCCAACCTCGTGCCGCATTGGGCAACGTGGGAGCATTTCAACGAACTCGATCGCAAGGGCCTGATGATGTATGGCCAGATGACGGCTGGCTCGTGGATTTACATCGGCTCGCAAGGCATCGTGCAGGGCACCTATGAAACCTTCGTCGAGCTGGGCCGCCAGCACTATAATGGCAGTCTTGCCGGACGCTGGATTTTGACCGCCGGCCTCGGCGGCATGGGCGGTGCGCAGCCGCTGGCAGCGACAATGGCAGGCGCATCGTGCCTCGCCATCGAGTGCCAGCCAAGCCGTATCGAGATGCGTTTGGCAACAGGCTATGTCGATGTGAAGGCCAAGGATTTGGATGATGCGCTGGCAATCATCGCAAAGGCCTGCGCTGAGAAGAAAGCGGTTTCCGTTGCGCTTTTGGGCAACGCCGCAGACATTTATCCAGAGCTAATCCGGCGCGGCGTGCGCCCTGATGCGGTGACGGACCAGACATCTGCCCATGATCCGATTAACGGCTATTTGCCGCAAAAGTGGAGCGTTGCTGAGTGGGAAACTAAGCGCGAGCGTGACCCGCAGGCAGTGAATAAGGCGGCCCGCGCCAGCATGGCGGTGCAGGTGCGCGCGATGCTCGACTTCCACAAAATGGGCGTGCCAACGGTGGATTATGGCAATAACATTCGCCAGATGGCACTGGAAGAAGGTATCACCGATGCGTTTGATTTCCCCGGCTTCGTGCCTGCCTATATCCGCCCGCTGTTCTGCCGTGGCATAGGCCCGTTCCGCTGGGCGGCGCTATCAGGCGATCCGGAAGATATTTACAAGACCGATGCCAAGGTGAAAGAACTGACACCCGGCAATCATCACCTGCACAATTGGCTGGATATGGCGCGCGAGCGCATTCACTTCCAAGGCCTGCCAGCACGCATTTGCTGGGTGGGTTTGGGCGACCGTCACCGCCTCGGTTTGGCGTTCAATGAAATGGTTGCCAGCGGCGAATTGAAGGCTCCAATTGTGATTGGCCGCGACCATCTCGACTCCGGTTCTGTGTCGTCGCCTAACCGCGAAACTGAATCAATGAAGGACGGTTCCGATGCCGTATCCGACTGGCCGCTTTTGAACGCGCTGCTCAACTGCGCATCCGGCGCGACATGGGTATCGCTGCATCACGGCGGCGGGGTCGGCATGGGCTTTAGCCAGCATTCCGGCATGGTTGTTGTGGCGGATGGCACACCGGAAGCTGCGGCGCGTTTGGGCCGTGTGTTGTGGAATGATCCGGCCACAGGAGTCATGCGCCACGCCGATGCGGGCTACGACATCGCGCTGGATTGCGCCCGCGAAAAGGGCCTGAACCTGCCGGGCATTCTCGGCTGATGCGCATCCATCGCCTTAGCGATTATCGCCGTATGCCGTGGAAGAACGGCGGCGGCGAAACCATCGAAATTGCGGTCTCGCCCGAGGGTGCGGGACTGGATAATTTCGGCTGGCGCATCTCAATGGCGAAGGTAGAAAGCGATGGCCCGTTCTCGCAGTTCCCCGGCGTGGAACGAACATTGTCTGTGCTCGAAGGGCAGGGCATTGCGCTATCCATCGAGGGAATGCCCTCTATTTCACTAAGCAAAACCCGCGCACCGTTCAGCTTTGACGCAAGCCTCAAGACCGATGCGAAACTGCAAGATGGCGCGATTGTTGACCTCAATGTGATGAGCCGTAAGGGCGCGGCAAGTCATCATTGTTATCGCGTTTTGCAAGGCGGCACGGTTGCGTTGGGAGCCAAGACGACCATTGTTTTCTCGATTGTCGATGGCCTGATTGTCGATGATGGTAAGCAAAGTCTGACGTTGCGAACTTATGATTGCGCTATTGTTCAGGGCAACGCTGACGGTGGAAGTCTCACAATCTCAGGCGGTGATTGCTACGTTATCGACCTTACTTGACACCTAGCGCCGCCGTCAGTCCGCCATCCAACACATGATCTGATCCCGTGATAAATCCCGCACGGTCAGACGCAATAAACGCAATGAAATCAGCTATTTCCTCGGGTTCGCCAATGCGCCCGATTGGATGCGCGGCGCCAAAGCGGGCGAAGGCATCGTCAATATTAGCGTTTGGCCCGTCAAACGTCCGCGCCGCAAGTTCAAGGATTGGCGTGCGCACGGAGCCAGGACTGACGGAAACAACGCGGATTTTATTCGGCGCAAAATCCAGCGCCATTGCGCGGGTCATAGCGTGGATTGCGCCCTTGGTGGCGACGTAGGCCATCACACCCGCCTGGCACGCATGGCCCTGTACACTGGAAACATTGACGATGACACCGCCCCCGCGCTTGCGCATTAGCGGCACACCAAAATGCGCCGTGAGATGAATGGAGCCGACATTCACCGCCATCGCCTTGGCAAACGTTTCAGGCGAAGTCTGCACCGCATCGCCATAAGGATGAATCGCCGCCGAGTTGACAATAATGTCCAATCCGCCGAAGCGCTGCTCAACTTCCAACACCGCCGCCTGCACGTCTTCGGGGACGGAAACATCGGTGCGCCGCACGATGATGCTTGGCGCATCGCTCGCTAATGCCGCATTGCCAGCTTCATCAATACCCAGCGCAATCACCTGCGCACCCTGTGATGTGAGCTTGATTGCCACTGCACGGGCTATGCCAGTGGTTCCCGTTATCAAGGCGATTTTGTTGGTAAAATCCAAGGCATGTCTCCACGGCGCTTGCCGAAATTATTCATCGTATCAGACGAAATGCAATTTTGCGCTGCACGTCAAGTTGTTGTCCGCTCGCTGGTTACAATATTTTCCAAAGGCGACGAAACATATTCTGAATCCAGCACTTTGCACATTGTCAAATGGGAAATCGCGTGAAAGTCTAAGACCATATTTGTTTCAAATATCAACGCTTTGGGCATGAGTTACAAATCGTTGAACCACCAGAGGAAACCACAAATGAAACTAAAATATTTGGTCACCGCCACTTTGCTAGGCGTCACAACACTGATGACCCCCGTGCAGTCTTTCGCCAAGGAATGGACCGAAGTCACCATCGCGCTTGAGGGCGCTTACGCACCCTGGAACCTGACCACAGCAGACGGCAAAATCGATGGCTTTGAGCCAGAACTGTCCGCAGTGTTGTGCGCGCACGCAAAGCTGAAATGCACCCTGATCGCCCAAGATTGGGATGGCATGATCGAGGCGCTCAACGTTGGTAAATTTGATGTCATGATGGATGCCGTGTCCATCACCGAAGAGCGCAAGAAAGTCATCGCCTTTTCCGCACCTTACGCCTCCACACCTGCGGTATTTGCGACTGTAAAAGACGGTCCTCTAGGCACGCTAGTAGGCGCAGGTTCAGTGCTTAAATTGGCAGGCAAGCCTGAAGATAAGAGCCAAGTCGAGGAGCTGCGTAAGGCCCTTACAGGCAAGACAATAGGCATCCAGACGGCAACTGTTTATTCAACCTTTATCTATGACAATTTCAAAGATGTAGCGACAATCAAAGAGTACAAGACATCCGCCGAGCGCGATCTTGATTTGACGGCTGGTCGTATTGATGCGGGCTTTGATGATGCCACCTATTTTGGCGGTGCGTTGGCCAGTCCGGATAATGCCTCGCTTGGCACAACCGGACCGGAAATCGCCGGGCCAATCTGGGGCGAGGGCGAAGGTCTCGGCCTGCGCAAGGGTGATCCAGAATTGAAGGCGCTGTTTGATGATGCCATCGCCGCGGCGATTGCGGACGGCACGGTCAAGAAGCTCAGCGAAAAATGGCTGAAAATTGACGTAACACCACAATGATCTACCGCCCCGCCGTAAAACGGCGGGGCGTCTCACATTGGGGGCACATCGAATGAGTTGGCTTGGCGCATGAGTTGGATTGAGTTGATTGGCTTTGGCTCCAATGGGCGCGGCGGCATATTGCTGGTCGCGACGTTGGTCACGCTGCTTGTCACCCTCGCTTCGCTAGCAATTGGCGCTTTCTTTGGCGCCATAATCGCCGCGGCAAAACTGTCGCGCAGTCCGCTCTCTCGGTTCATAGGCACATCCTACACCACGCTATTTCGCGGTGCGCCAGAACTGTTGATTATTTATCTGGTCTATTTCGGCGGCTCGCAAGCGATGACCGCCATCGGGCATTTATTCAATGTTGAAGGCTTTCTTGGTATGCCCTCTTTCATGGCTGGTGCGCTGGCCGTGGGCCTCATTTCCGGCGCTTACCAGTCAGAAGTCTATCGCGGTGCATTTAACGCGATTTCCAAGGGCGAAATTGATGCTGCCCGTTCAATTGGCATGTCGCGCGGCCTGTTGTTCCGGCGCATTATTATTCCGCAGGTGCTGCGCTTTTCCCTGCCGGGATTAGGCAATGTCTGGCAGTTGAGCCTGAAGGATTCAACACTCGTCTCCGTCACGGGCCTTGCCGAATTGATGCGCACGACACAAAAATCCGCCGGTTCCACGCACCAATATTTTGTCTTCTACGTGGTGTGTGGTTGCCTCTATCTGGTGCTGACATTTTTGTCAGACCGGGTATTTGGCGTAGCTGAACGGCGCGTGGCGCTTAGTTTCCGCCAAAGCATGAAGCGATAGGCCGCGGCTATGGATTTTGAATTTCTTCTCCATGTGTTCCACGAATTGCTCGCAGCCGTGCCGATGACGCTGGCGCTTTTTGTTTCATCCGTCGCCCTTGGCGCGCTGTTTGCAGTCGGCTTGACGGCGATGCGCGCCAGCCACAACAGAATTCTCAATGGCTTTGCGCGGGCCTATGTTTTCGTGTTTCGCGGCTCGCCTTTGTTGGTGCAATTATTCCTGATTTATTACGGCCTCGGCCAGTTTGCCGCAGTGCGTGCCAGCTTCGTGTGGCCGGTGCTGCGAGATCCATTTAGCTGCGCGGTGTTGGCACTGGCCCTATGCACGGCTGCCTATCAAGCGGAAATTATGCGTGGTGGCTTGCAGGCGGTGCCAGAGGGCGAGATTGATGCGGCGCGCTCCATCGGCATGTCCGGCTTTCTGCTGCTGCGCCGCATCATAGCACCGATTGCCACGCGCCACGCGCTGCCTGCTTATTCGACTGAAATTGTGCTGATGGTGAAATCAACCGCATTGGCCAGTTTGGTCACAGTGTGGGAAATCACCGGCGTCGCGCAGCGCCTCATCACGCAGACCTACCGCACCATGGAAGTGTTTCTGGTCGCAGTGATCATATACCTTCTCATAAATTTGGTAGTCATTAAACTGCTCAGCAAGTTTGAAGCCTATCTGTCACCACATCTGCGGGATCGCCCGCAAGTGCTTGCGCCAAATGCCAATTTAACCGCTGAAATCGGAACCCATTGATGAACCCAATTCCGCCCAAAGTCAGCAATATCCCCGCCATTTCCGTCCGCAACATTTGCAAATCATTCGGCTCGGTTGAAGTATTGCGCGGCATTTCGCTGGATGCACAAGAAGGCGATGTTATTTCGATCTTGGGCGCAAGCGGCTCGGGTAAAAGCACATTTATGCGCTGCATCAATCTCTTGGAATATCCGAACGATGGCGAAATCACCATCGCCGGCGAATCCGTTGGCATGAAAAAGGGCAGCAATGGCACCATGCAGCCAACCGACGCGCGCCAAGTGGACCGTATCAGGTCCGAGTTGGCAATGGTGTTTCAGAGCTTCAATCTCTGGTCCCATATGACCATTTTACAGAATGTCATCGAAGGTCCGGTGCATGTTTTGAAGCGTCCAAAGGCGGAGTGCATTGAAGAGGCAGAGGCAATTTTGGAGCGGGTTGGCATTGCCGACAAACGCAATTTTTACCCCGCCCATCTCTCAGGCGGTCAGCAACAACGCGCGGCAATCGCAAGAGCGCTAGCAATGCGGCCAAAGGCGTTGCTCTTCGATGAGCCAACATCGGCGCTCGATCCGGAACTCGTAGGTGAGGTTCTGAAAGTTATGCGCTCACTGGCCGAAGAAGGCCGCACCATGCTGGTAGTAACACACGAAATGGCATTCGCCCGCAACGTCTCCAACCGTGTACTTTTCTTGCATAAGGGCTTGGTAGAGGCCGACGGCACGCCGGAAGAATTGTTCAAAAACTCAAAGTCCGAGCGCTTCCGCCAGTTCATCGCCAATTTTCACGGCTAACAATTCGGGGACAGTTTACTTTTAGGCCGTCCATACGCACGCCACCTCACAGCGGTTGTTTGAGGCCTAAAAGTAAACTGTCCCCGAATTGTTTGGCGGGGTTGAAAATCAGCCCCACCATCATTGGTAAGCCTTAGCTTCCCTTAACATCCCAGATTTCCGCGCCATATTGGCGAATAGTGCGGTCTGATGAGAACCAGCCAACTTGCGCAGTGTTCATGATGGCCATCCGGTTCCATTCCTTCTGGTCATGCCAAACAGCATCTACGTGGCGCTGCATTTTGTAATAGGCGTCAAAGTCAGCGCAAACCAGGAACCAGTCATGGTCATAAAGGTTCTGCACCAGATCCTTGTAGCGATTGACATCATCCGGCGAGAACACGCCGGAACCGATTTGCGCCAAAGCTTCGGTGAGTTCGTGTGACGCTTCGATTACGGCACGCGGATTATAGCCCTGCGCCCGAAGGTCCGCGACTTCCTGCGCCGTCTTGCCGAAGATGAAGATATTATCGTCGCCAACATGATCGCGAATTTCAACATTTGCGCCATCAAGCGTGCCGATTGTCACCGCGCCGTTCAGCGCGAACTTCATGTTGCCGGTGCCGGATGCCTCCAGACCAGCTGTCGAAATCTGCTCCGACAAGTTTGCCGCAGGGATCATCACTTCCGCTGTCGAAACATTATAGTTGGGAATAAACACAACTTTCAAAATGCCGCGTACAGCCGGATCGCCATTGATAACCTTGGCCACATCATTGGCCAGCTTAATTATGAGCTTGGCTGTATGATAGGTAGGCGCAGCCTTACCGCCAAACAGCTTGACGCGCGGCGCCCAGTTTTTGGTCGGGTTGGCACGAATGGCATCGTAAAGCGCTACCGCTTCGATGATGTTCAAAAGCTGGCGCTTATACTCATGGATACGCTTGATTTGGATATCAAACATCGCTTGCGGATCAATCCGCACACCCACACGCTGCTTCACAAGCTCGGCAAGGCGAACCTTGTTGGCGTATTTCGCTGCCACAAACTTATCGCGGAATGCGGCGTCGGTGGCAAACGGCTTCAAGGCGGTCAGCAATTCGGCATCATCCAAGAACTTGTCGCCGATAGCCTCACGGATAATACCCGTAAGTCCAGGGTTACATCCATTCAGCCAGCGGCGTGGTGTGACGCCGTTTGTCTTGTTGTTAATGCGGTCCGGATAGAGGCGGTGCAAATCCGCAAACACGGTTTGCTTCATCAAATCTGTATGCAGCGCGGAAACGCCGTTGATGGAGTGCGAGCCCACAAAAGCCAGCGGCCCCATGCGCACGCGGCGACCATGCGTTTCGTCAATCAGCGAAATGGATTGTGCCTGCTGGTCGCTAAAGCCGCGTTCGTCGCGGGCGAATTTCAAGATTTTCGCATTGATCGCATAGAGAATTTGCATGTGGCGCGGCAGCATCCGCTCAAACAGGCTCACCGGCCATGTTTCTAAGGCTTCAGGCAGCAGCGTGTGGTTGGTGTAGCCAAAAGTGCCACGGGCAATATCCCATGCCTTGTCCCATTGAATGCCATGCACGTCGGTGAGCAGACGCATCAATTCGAGAACAGAAACGGCCGGATGGGTATCATTCATCTGAATGGCTACTTTATCAGCCAAATTCATGAAATCCGGATATTGCTGCAAATGGCGGCGCAAAATGTCTTGCAAGGATGCAGACGAGAAGAAAAACTCTTGGCGCAAACGCAGCTCTTGGCCTTCCGGCGTGGAATCTGCCGGGTAAAGAACGCGGGTTATTAGCTCCGCCTTGTTGCTTTCACGCAAAGCGCCAATATGGTCGCCGGAGTTAAAGGCATCAAGTTTAATCGCATCAATTGGCTGCGCTTCCCATAGGCGAAGCGTGTTGACGCGCTTGCCCTTCCAGCCGACGACTGGCGTGTCATAGGCAACCGCGATCACGCGTTCCGATGGCTTCCACGAGTGGCGATCATCATTCGGATCGCCATCACCATCTGTGCTTTCAATGGTCTCAACCGTGCCACCGAAACCAATTTCGTAGGCACTTTCGCGGCGCTCGAATTCCCAAGGATTGCCATGTGCCAGCCATGTTTCCGGAAGCTCAACTTGCCAGCCGTCCGATATTTCCTGACGGAAAAGCCCATGAACATAGCGAATACCATAGCCGTAAGCGGGAATGCCTACCGTTGCCATGCTTTCCATAAAGCAGGCGGCGAGGCGACCAAGACCGCCGTTGCCGAGCGCTGCATCAGGCTCTAGCGCAGCAATCGCATCAATATCAACGCCGAGCGACGTCAGTGCATCAGAAACCTCTTGCATCATGCCAAGGTTTGAAATCGCATCGCGCATCAAACGGCCAATAAGAAACTCAAGTGATAGATAATAAACCCGCTTGCCGCCGGTACGGTAAACATCCTTGGTCGATTGCATCCAGTGATCGATAATCCGGTCGCGGATCGCCAGAATTGTTGCGGCTGTCCAATCATGCGGCTTGGCCGCGCTGGCATCTTTGCCGATCGAATAGACCAGCTTTTCCAAAATCTTGTTCGCTAAGGCGCGGCGGTCGCCTGTTTCGCCTGTAGTCGCAGTTTGCGTCATTGTCGAAGTCATTGGTTCTCTTTTCTCAAATCCTCAGCACGCGCTCTTTAACAGATGCTTAGCAAAAGCCAAACAACACCGCGCACTCTCCCACTGAAATTTGAAAGCGTTTTGGGTCGTCAAGCAACCCACTTAGGCGCAAGTCAGCCCTGCATATATGAGGTAGCTATCACGCGCGGTTTGCAAAATTAGTTCATGAATATGCTTCAAATTGGTACATTTACTTGCAAATCAGAGATATTGCCGCCGCCATTGGTCGGCGTAGTCGTGCATTATGGCTTCTCGGGCGTTATGCTCGGTTTTAAGGGGGGCGGGCGCTCCCACTTGATTAACGGGACTTTTGTGATCATCAGCCAGAAGCGCAGCGCCAAGGCTCGTTCCTGTTGAGCCCGCAATATTTGGGCACACATCGCGCTTTGTTACCGCTGCAAGCATCTGCAGGTAGAGTTTATTTTTGGCAAATGGTCCTTCGATAAATATCGGCCCCTTAGCTCCTATTAAATCAAGGCAATGTGCCGTGCGCAGGGCGCAATAAAATGCCGCCACACACTGGCACTCGCCCGCAGTCGTTGGCTCGCCATGGGGATAGGCAAACGATGCCCCGTCGGGCACTACCATAATGTGCTTTGCCAATACGGCATCGATGGTGGCTTCATCTGGCGCTTCACTCGCGCCGCCGGTTAAGAAATCGAACTCGCGCCCGCCCATGAAACGTGCAGTAGGTGTTGGCTCGCCGTTGGCATTGACGTTCACCAGCGTATCTTGCGCCGGGTCCAATTCAACTTTTCGACCGCCAACGCTGAGTGAAATGATCCAGGTCCCCGTGGAGACTACGGAGAAGCTTGTCATACCATGCCCGAGATAAGGCAGCAGCGACGCATTTGAATCATGAATGCCGCAAAAGACTGGTGTGTCCTGTTCCAAGCCACATTCAGCGGAGATTTGCGGCAGAATTGGCCCAAGATCAGCGTTCGCCAAGTGAACCGAAGGGAATAAAGATTTCCAACCCTGTAACAAGGCCAGCGAGGAGAAGTCACCCGTCCACGGGTTCCACAAATCCGTATGGCAGCCGAGCGACGTGGCTTCACTTGCCCGGACACCGGACAACCGATATGCCCAATATTGAGGATAAGTTAGTATTGACTTACAATTAGCAAACTGAACGGCAAACTTTTGCGATTGCCAATAAATCTGCGCCGCCAAATTGAGCCCGACGGGCAGGGGCGGCGAGCCTGTTTCGGCAAAGGCCGGGCGCAAGGGCTCGTATGCGGCTCGCGCTTCATCAAGTCCGGTAAATTCATAATCCATTACGGGAAGCGCTAGCTTGCCATGCCCATCTATCAGCGCCGCTGTGGCCCCATGAGTCGTTACGACAACGGCGTCAATATGATGGTCGCGGGCAAGGCTGGTCAGCCCGCCAAGAATGAAAGTCCATATCGCTTCGACATCATAGTGCGGGTAGAGACCATCCACCAGCACGGTGTTCGGTGTTTTGGTGACGGCAATTTCAGATGCCGTTTCAATATCTACCAGCGCTACTTTGGCGTTGGTCTTGCCAATATCGATAACAGCGACAATGCGGCTCATGACTCACCATCTATATTTTTGAGGAAACTGCCGAGCTGGATAATCTCCAAAACATCAGCGTCATAGGTCCACCAGTGCCGTGCAGACGAAGTGCTTTGAAAACTACTCATAGCGATTTTCCATTCGGTCAGTCCAATTCACTGATGATCCAATTGACCATCGCGTTCAACAAAACAGGGGCCGCAAGCGGGTCATAGTAGCGTGGGTCAGGTCCGAATATGCCATACAGGGGGTGCGCGGGATCGTGCCGTTGCGGGCCCATGGTGTTGCCACCGGGGTCAATAGAGGGCGCAGTTTCAAGGGGGGGGAGGAGTTCGATGTGTACAAGGTCCGGCCACAAAGCGCCGAGCAATGTGGTTTCAAACAACGCAGCATGATCCGGAGCGAAGGCAACATTTTTCGCCATATTCACCGCCAACGCTTTCACCCGCATTTTATTAACGGCCCGCCAGCGTGCTGCCGTTTCTTCGATGAGTGCAATCTGTTCGCCGGCGAAATGGCCGCTGAAGAGTACCACTGTCTCGACACCGAAATCTTGGAGCCGCAGCAAGGTCCGCTCGATGAGCGGCGCGAGTTCTGCGCTCTCCACCATGATTGTCCATGGATAATGGCCATGTCCACCACCAGTACCAAAATAAAGCGGCGGACAGACCAACCCACCATCCCGCCGTGCGGACTCGAGGCAGAGCCCGTGTGCCGTCAATGAGTCGAGGCCAATCGGCAAGTGGGCACCATGAAACTCCAAAGTTCCCAGCGGCACATAGATCACTGATCGCTTAGCCAAAGCCGCTTCAATTTGACTGGGTAAAAGCAATTCAATTTGCACGGTCATCGATGATTTTCCCTAGGCTTGGCGAGGTTTATTGCAGGTGGCTTCGCGCTTTAACTCGGTTGGATAAGCACTTTGCCATTCTCGACCTTGGTGGGATATGTTTTTAAGTTGATGCAGACAGGCGCACCCTTGGCTGCGCCCGTTCGATAGTCAAAGCGGCCGTTATGCTTGGGGCATTCGATGAAGTGATCCATGACGAAACCTTCGGCAAGATGCACTTTTTCATGAGTGCATAAACCGTCAGTGGCGAAATATTCGTCTTCAGGGCTACGATAAACGGCAAACGTTTTGCCATCATGATCAAACCGCATGACATCTTCTTCGTCGATTTCACCCGCGGCGCAGACTTCTACCCAATGGCTCATATTTTCCTCACAGATTTGTCAAAACTTTAGTCCAAAACCGATGTCGTTGCGCAGGCCTGCTGCGCCTTAAGTGTAGTAATTTCTTATCCAGCCATGCGCCGGCAATTGCGCCTTGAGTTCTTCCGGAAATGCAGCGCCGTCCGAGTAGGCGATGTTCATATCCACCTCTGCCCGGTTTTTCATTCCCGGTATCAGCGTGGCCATTTCTTTGGCGCTCAAAACATAACGCATTGCCGCCTCAGCTAGCGTTGGATAAAAGGGGTTGCACAAGGCCTTTAGCTCTTGGATACGCAAAAATGTGTCTGCGAACCTTGAGCCGCGAAACATGGAATGCGGCTGCGAGCCCGGCTCAAAGGAAGCATAGCTATCGGCGGTCCAATGTCCCACCAACGAGCCGGAATCCAAGGGCACGCGCGCAATAAAGCCGGTGTTTGTGGCAGCGCCAGCCTTGAAAAGATCACCCGCCGGGCGTTGCTCAAACATATTGAAAACCACCTGAATTGAATCCACCAAACCGAAGCGTGCCAAATCCACGCCCTCTTCAGGCCGGAAATCACGGATGGAAACGCCAACGCGATCAATCTTGCCCTCGCGGCGCAGATCATTGAGCGTTTCAAGCCAATCCAGCGATAACAGCCCGTCCTTCAGCCAACAGTGAAGTTGATAAAGGTCCAGCCGCTCGACACCAAGGCGCTTGAGAGATTTCTCTACATTATCCCGCAAGTACCAAGCCGGATAACGCCCGCGCATCGATGGGTTTTCTTCATCTGGATGGGGCCAGACGACAGGCTGCGCCTTGGTGGCAACGTAAATCTTGCCGCCTTTCCATTCACGCAGCGCCTGTCCGATAACCTCTTCTGAATGGCCGCGCCCATAAAGCTCGGCGGTGTCCACAAAATTGATGCCCTTGTCGAAGGCATAGTGCAGCGTATCGATAGACTGCCGGTCATCGACCTTGCCCCAATCCCCACCAATTTGCCATGCGCCAAAGGCGATCTCGCTGACGTCCCAGCCAGTCTTGCCGAACTTGCGGTATTTCATCCCTCAGCCCCCGCCTGCCTGCTTCTGTTTGGCGCGCGCGAGGAAGCGCTCGTTCATTTCATCCGTTGCTTGGTCGGTGCCATTGTGGAAAGTGCCAAATAATTTGTCGAGCATAACCGGACCATCGCCGCCGTAATTGCATTCGAAATATTTGTGGTGGAGGTAATGAAAATAGTCCCCAGTCTCCACTTCAACACCCTCATGCAACACCACTTTTGAAAAGCCTGCATGACCTTGAACAGGTGAGAATGCCGCGTGCTGAATGTGGAACAGCGCATGGACAGGATGCGAGGGAATGATGAAATGGATCAATACGCCGGTCCAGTAAAAGAAATGCTCGACCGGATGCATGGACAAACCAGTGAATGGTCCGACATCGACATTATTGTGATGTAGCCGGTGCACATGATTGTACAGCGGCCCCCAGTGGATCAGACGGTGAATGAGGTAGAAGTGGACTTCGCGTATAATCGGAATAAGCAGCATCAAAACGGTGCAGTAGATCGGATGTGCCCGCCAATCCACATAGGGCAAATAATTGTTGGCATAGCCCCATAGTGTCAGCGCTTCGAATGCCGTCCAGATTGGAACGCCGCTGGCAAATGTCCAGAAAAGGTTGTCGAGCAGCTGGTTCTTGAACAAGAACAGGGGATTATCCCGCGCCATCCATTTGTTGGCGTACTTGAAGTCAAACCCTTGGGCTTGCTTTACGTGTAACCATAAATGCCATGCGCCTGCCCACAGCAGGATCATGATTGCATTTCGCACCAAAAGATATGAAACCCAGCCAATTTGGAATGTTTTCATCTCATCCATTGGCGGCGTCAGGTAGAGCCACGTTATCACTGGAAACGCCATATAGATGACGCCCCACGGGAACAGATAGCCCGGGTAACCAAACATGAATTTTAGGAAACCCATCGGGCTCCAGATTTGCGGTTGCTCCAGCGGCTTCTCGGGTTTCCAATCGCCGCGTTTATTGCGCTTGCCTGCGAATGTTGTCTTCATCATTTCCTCCCGAAATATCTGACTAGTGTGGCTATCTTTTATGTTTGCGCCACAGGCATAATATGTGAATTGGTGGCAGAGGTGAGTGAGAGATATGAGGTTTTTCAATCAAAGTCAGGTTCGCACCTTGTCTCATCTTGCCATGTGAAAAACAGTTTCCAGCGGGATGGCGATGGGTTCACTGCGCTCATTGGTGCGCATAATGTCTGCCATATAGGCCCACCAGCGCTTCATGACTGGATGTTCCGGCAGGCTATCCATGCCATGCTTTTCAACCCGCCACAAAACACCGAATAATGTGTTGGTCTGCGCATCGAGATGGATAGAATAGTCCGACACACCCGCTTGCTTGAGGAGTTCAACCAACTCCGGCCATATTTCATCATGGCGCTTTTTATATTCGGCTTCCATGCCGGGGTTGAGGTGCATTTTGAAGGCAAACTTTTCCATCTCTCACTGCCCCTTATAGCGACGATAGAGGATAGGCGCGGCGATAACCGTGATGAGCAGGAAACCGATAAAGATCGACATCACGATGCCTGGCACATTCAAGAGGCCAAACCCGAATGTAACCATGCCCATTATAAAGGCCGCAATGACGACGCCCGGGATGGTGCCCGAGCCACCAAGAATATTCACCCCGCCAAGCACGGCCATGGTGATGGCTTCTAATTCCCAGCCCGTGGCAATGGAGGGACGGGTTGAGCCGATACGTGCGGTTAGCAACACCGATGCCAAACCCGACATGAGACCAGTGAGCAAAAATAGAGTGAATTTCACCCGTGTGACGCGAACCCCGGAAAACTGCGCAGCAACCGCATTGTTGCCAATTGCATAAATAGTGCGCCCAAAACTGGTCATGTGCAGAAGGACGCCGAAAACCAGGGATGCGAAAAGAAAGAACACAAACTCGAATGAGAATACCCAATAGACGTAGCCCTGGCCGAACCACGAAAAGCTTGCCGGATAGCCCTTATAAACGCCTTCCTGCAGAATAGAGAGTGAGAGGCCACGAAACAGGCTCATAGTACCAATAGTCACAACAATGGACGGAAGTCCAAATCGCGTTACCAACAAGCCATTGAAGGCACCGCAAGCCATGCCAGTCGCAAGGCCTGCGGCAACGATTGCCGCAGTTCCATATCCGTTCACAGCAAGGAAACCCATCGCCGTTGAGGATAGTGCCGCAATTGAAGCAACCGATAGATCAATCTCGCCCGTTATAATGAGCATGGCCATCGCCAGCGCAATCAGCGCCTTCTCTGTAAACGAGAAGGTCGCATCTGAAAGATTCCACGGATCAAGAAAATAAGGTGACGCAAAAGAGTTGAAAATGAAGATGCCGATAGCAACGACAATCAACAAGCCCTCCCAACTATAGATGAGACTGGACAGGCGGCTTCCTAGGCGGTCTGGAAGTGCGCGCGGCGCGGGATTGACACTCATTACGCGGTTCCTTCCGCAGACTTAAGAATAATGCGGCCCTTCTTACGCTCGGCGCGCGCATTAAAGGCGACGGCAATAATGATTACGGCACCGGATATCGCCATTTGCCAGAATGGCGATACGTTGATGACCGGAAGCGCATTCTTCATAATGCCAAGAAATAGCGCACCGAGTATTGCGCCGCCTACCGAACCGATGCCGCCGGAAATTGAGATGCCGCCGATGACGCAGGCTGCCACCACATCAAGCTCGAATCCATTGGCTATATCAACGTAGGCAACCGCGTAGCGTGAGACCCAGAGATAGCCGCACAGACCGGCTATCGCGCCGCAAATAGTGAAGGCAAAAAAGCGCATTTGCCCCACATTAATGCCGACATAAACAGACGCGACGGGATTGCCACCAATGGCAAAAAGCGAGCGCCCAAGTGCCGTTCTTGTTACCACAATCCACATGATAATCATAATGACAACAGCAATCCAAGACATGTTGGGTAGCAACACGACGACTTCACGTGAAAAGGCCTTGAAACTATCGCTCATTTCGTGCGCATTGACCCATTTGCCATCGCGCAAAAGATAAATCACGCCGCGAAATATCGTCATGGTTCCCAATGTCACCACGATGGACGGTATGTCCAATTTCCAAACCAAAAGACCGTTGATTGCGCCCAGCGCCGCTCCGCAGGCCATTGCGAGTAAAATGAGCAACGGGATTGGTAAGGCAGGCGCAAAGACATTGACCAACCCGACGATCATGCCAGTCAGCGCAAGATTGGCAGCGATAGAAAGATCAATACAGCGCGTAAGAATGACCATCATTTGGCCAAGCGCCAACATGATGAGAATTGATGTATCATTAATCACCGAGGCAAGGTTGGTCGGTGAAATGAAGGCCGGAAAGCGAATAGCGATCATGCCTGTCATAACGAGGATAGCCACAATTAGCTGGGCTTCGCGTGAGCGGAGGAACGCTTTCATGCTGCTTGCTCCGAAATGCCAGCGGCGGCCCTTACAAGGGTTTCCGCAGTCGCATCCTTGCGATCATAAGTTCCCACCATGCGACCTTCGCGCATAACAACAATGCGGTCCGACATACCGAGAATTTCAGGTAATTCGGACGAAACCATAATCACCGCCAGACCTTGAGCTGCCAGTTCGCTCATGAATGCATGAACCGCTGCCTTTGAACCAATGTCGATGCCTTTAGTCGGTTCGTCCAAAATAATGACCTTTGGCTTAGTAGCCAACCATTTGGCAATGACGACCTTTTGTTGGTTGCCGCCTGAGAGTGTGCCAACATTTTGGCTGAGAGAAGCCGCGCGCAGATCAAGGCGCTGGGTATATTCACGCGCCAAAGCAAATTCATTCGCGAGCCTTAAGAAGCCGGTCTTTGAAGTAACGTGCAAGGAAGGCAGAGTGACATTCATGAAAATGGGTAGAGCCGTAACAGCACCTTGCCGCCCCCGTTCCTCCGGAACGTAAACAATACCGTTTTCTACTGCTTGCGCCGCATTGCTGATTCTGATGGTATTGCCGTTGAGTTCGACCGTGCCGCGCGAAGGTTTAGTCATGCCGAAAAGTGCTTGCATAAACTCGGATCGGCCGGCACCCACAAGGCCGTAAAAGCCCAAAATTTCACCCGTACGAAGGTCCAAATTCACATTATCAAATTCGGTCGGATGGCAAAAATCCCGTACCTTCAAAACGACCTCACCAATGTTGGTTTTACCCTTCGGAAAGACCTGGCCAATGTCCCGGCCAACCATCAGTTTGACCAGTTTATCGTGGTCAGTGTCTTTGACCATGCCCGCCCCAACCATTTCGCCGTCTCGAAACACAGTATAGCGATCTGCGACGCGAAAGATCTCATCGAACTTGTGGCTGATGAAGAGTATCGCCTTGCCCTGGGACTTGAGTTGGTCAACCAGCGTGAACAGCTCGGATATTTCTTTGTGCGAGAGCGCGGCGGTTGGCTCATCCATAATCACCACTTTCGCATCAATCGACAGCGCGCGCGCTATGGCAACAAGATGTTTCGAGGCAATGCCTAAGTCTCGCAATGGCATTTCCGGATCGACGTCAGCACCGATTCCAAATAGCAGCGCACGGGCTTTGGCACGCATAGCCGGGTGGTCAATCAGCCCGAAGCGATTGCGCGGCGCATGACCGAGAAAAATATTTTCAGCCACCGACAGATCATCAAAAAGCACCGTTTCCTGATAAATCGCTGTCACGCCAGCCAAGCTTGCATCATGGGCCGCAGAAAACGTAGCAGGCTTGCTATCGACGATAATTTCGCCGGAGTCCGGCTGGTAAATACCCGTCATGATTTTGACGAGTGTCGATTTCCCGGCACCGTTTTCACCAATGAGAGCAGTAACTTGGCCCGGATATAAATCCAGCGCAACGTTGTGCAACGCACGCACGCCCGGAAAACTTTTGGATATGCCGCGCAGGGAAAACGCCGCGGCTGGCGCGATAGCGTCATGAGAAAGCACGTTCATCTGCTGGCGGCCTTTGACTATATGAAAATGTAATGAATGGGTCTGAGAGACCGGCGACACGTGGCGCCGCCGGTCAGTCAAAATATCGCGAGATCAGAAGATCTTGGCGAATTCTTCAACGTTCTTAGCATCATAAACAAACGGGTCGGCCATAGCGCCTTCCTTGTTGTCATCGAGCTTTACCGAACCCATGCGGCCCATTGGGATTTCCCCGCCGGCTTCGGCCTTGGCTTTGCCAGTTGCAAGGTTGTAGGCAATTGTTGTCGCGGCATAGCCGAGGTCAATTGGATTCCAGATTGCGAAAGACTTGGACGAACCAGCCTTCACATGGCCAGCCATTTCTGATGGCAGACCAAGGCCTGTCACGTTGATTTTACCGGTCATCTTGGCATCTTCAACCGCTTGGGCTGCAGCAACGATACCAATCGACGTTGGCGCGATGATAGCCTTGAGGTTTGGATGCTTTTGGATGAGGCCCTGTGTTTCGCGATAGGACTTGTCAGCCAAATCATCACCATAGGCAGTATCAACAAGCGTCACGCCAGCATAGTTTGGCAGAACCTTCTTCATTTCTTCAATCCAGGTATTCTGGTTTGTCGCTGTCGCTGTTGAAGAAAGGATAGCCACTTCGCCAGCGCCGCCTTCAAGATTGTCAGCTGCCATCTTCACGCACATATTGCCGATGAGCGCGTTCGACGATGGGTTAAGGTGCATTGCACGGCCTTCTGGCGCAACGCCGCTGTCCCATGAAATAACCGTGATGCCGCGTTCCATAGCCTTCTTAAGCACAGGAACAAGAGCGTCCTTGTCATTTGCCGAAACGGCAATCGCATTGACCTTCTGCGCGATCAGCGCATCAATCACTTCGATCTGGCCTTCAGCTGTTGTTTTGGTAGGGCCGGTGTAGATGATTTCTACGTCGCCAAGTTCCTTAGCGGCTTCCTGTGCGCCCTTGTTTGCAGCGTCAAAAAAGCCGATGCCAAGTGCCTTAACGACCAATGCAATCTTGATTGTTTCGGCCTGCGCCGATGCAGTCATTGCAGCGAAAGCAAATGCAGCTGTCGCCATTAATGTTTTCATCTTGCCCATAGTTTTCCTCCCATTGAGCGTTTCAATAATATCAGCGCCGGTCATGCTGCCGACGTCGATTCCCTGTCCAGCGCTTGCGCGCCGACTTGTGTTACGATGAGCTTCACACCGGCCTCTTCCAGCATGTTGCTCTCGTTATCTTTGATACCGTCATCAGTGATGACGGTTGAAATTCTATCCAGCCCGCACAGAATGAGGCTTGAGCGCTCGCGGAATTTTGATGAGTCAATCAATGCCACCAATTCGTCCGCCTGATTGATGAGTTTTTGCTCCGCCTGTATGAGCAGCGGGTCCGCCTCCATCAATCCAAGAGGGCCAATGCCCTTGGCGCTGATGAACAGCTTTTGGGCATAAAAATTGCGCGTTACATCGTTTTCAAATGGCGAGAGAATGATGTTTTGCTCGCGATAAATCATACCGCCCGAAACCATGATGGTATTCTTAGAATGATGCAACAGATGCTCGGCAATCGGGAATGAGTTGGTAAAAACCTGACAACGATGACCGTTCAAAAAATGCGCCATCTGCATGGTCGTCGTGCCGCCGTTGATGATGATGGATTCACCATCTTTGCACAGCTTCACAGCCTCGCGGGCAATGGCGCGCTTCTGCGCGGCGTTGATTGTTTCGTTCACTCTAAAGGGGCGTCCGGCAAGGCCGACAAATTGCGGCGGTGTGATGCCCTCCGCGCCGCCACGCACACGGCGCAGGCGCTTTTGTAAATGGAGTGCAGCAATATCACGCCGAATGGTCGCTTCTGACGATTCCGTTAAATCAACCAGCTCTTGCACCGTGACCACAGGCTTCTCCTGGACGGATGTAAGGATGATTCGATGGCGTTCTTTCTCGTGCATGTTGCCTCCCAGCGTTTTTAACATTTCATTCATTTCGCGCATTGTCAATCAACTTCGCTCAAAAATAATCATGTTGCAGTGCAATATGATTGAATATGATTGTTTATGATTGACAAACCTTGCGTTTTCAACAATTCTAGCCCGCAGCAACGGCAAATGATCGTGCCGCGCATACATATCTCGGGAGGGAATACCAATGTCAGCTCAGCGCCAATCCTCGCGCCTCGAAAATCTGTGGGATGATGCAAAAGCATCCACCATGAACGAGGCGGAACGGCTGGTTTACCGGTCCAATCTGCTCGGGTCAGACAAGCGCATCACCAATTATGGTGGCGGCAATACCTCTTCGAAATTCATGCAAAAAGACCCGCTCACGGGTCAAAACGTAGAAGTTCTCTGGGTCAAAGGCTCGGGCGGCGATGTCGGAACCATCAAGCTGGATGGCTTTTCAACGCTCTATATGGACAAGGTGCGGGCGTTAAAAAACCTTTATCGCGGCGTCGCGTTTGAAGATGAAATGGTGGATTATCTCCCGCACTGCACATTCAATTTGAACCCCCGCGCCGCCTCAATTGACACCCCGCTGCACGCCTATGTGCCCCGTGCCTTCGTCGATCATATGCACCCCGATGCGATCATCGCAATTGCAGCATCGGTCGATTCTAAAGCGCTAACCAAAAAAATATTCGGCGGCGAAATTGGCTGGCTACCATGGAAAAAGCCGGGCTATGAATTGGGCCTCTGGCTCGAAAAATTCTGCGTGGAAAATCCGACTGCTACCGGAGTGGTGCTTGAAAGCCACGGCCTGTTCACATGGGGCGATACGCCAAAGTCCTGCTACGAAACCACCATCCGCATCATCGGCCGCGCCATGGAATGGCTGGAGACCGAGACTGCTGGAAAGTCGATTTTTGGCGGCCAAAAGGTGAAGGCACTGTCGGCAGACGAGCGCAAAGCCGTCGCACAAAAACTCATGCCCACCATTCGCGGTCTTATCAGCGCCAGCGAAAAGAAGGCCGGTCATTTTGATGACAGCGCCGCCGTGCTGGAATTCGTCGGCTCACACCGCCTCAATGAACTGGCTGCGCTCGGTACATCTTGCCCGGACCATTTCTTGCGTACAAAAATCTGTCCGTTGGTGATTGATTTTGATCCTGCCAACCCGGACGTTGACGCCGTCATCGCCAACTTGCCCAAAGCCATCGCTGATTATCGCGATGGCTATGCCGCTTACTACAATACCTGCAAGCACGACAATTCGCCCGCCATGCGCGATCCAAATGCGGTCGTCTATCTCATCCCCGGCGTCGGCATGATTACGTTCGCCAAGGATAAGTCCACCGCCCGCATCTCTGGCGAATTTTATGTCAACGCCATCAACGTGATGCGCGGCCCTTCGACAGTATCCACTTACCAAGGCCTGCCTGCACAGGAAGCTTTTAACATCGAATATTGGCTGCTCGAAGAAGCCAAGCTGCAACGTATG
>JAYTVD010000135.1:0-1505 GCA_043744175.1 Phyllobacteriaceae bacterium | reverse complement strand
GCCGAGTTCGAAGGGAAGACCGGCAGCCTGCGAAAAGCCAATCGCAGCCGGCGTGCCGGAATCCGGCACCGGCACCACCAGATCCGCGTCGCACGGGCTTTCCTTGGCAAGTTCTATCCCTATCCGCTTGCGAGCCTCGTAAACATTGCGTCCGTCGATGACTGAGTCTGGCCGTGCGAAATAGACGTATTCAAAAATGCAAAAGCGAGACTTTTGTTGTTCAAACGGGAAGATGCTCTGCAGGCCGTCCTCATTGATGACAACAACTTCGCCCGGCTTTACATCGCGCACAAAACGCGCACCGATTATGTCCAGCGCACAGGTTTCTGACGCCAATATCCAGGCGCCATCAAGGTCGCCAAGTACGAGCGGGCGAATGCCAAGCGGATCGCGGCAGCCGATCATCTTTTTGGTGGACAAGGCAACAAACGAATATGCGCCCTCCACTTGCTTTATTGCGCTGATGAAACGAGCGGTAAAATCCTTCTCCGGGCTCATCGCAACGAGGTGAAGAATCGTTTCCGTGTCTGATGTAGACGAGAAAATCGCACCGCGCTTTTGCAGTTCGCGCTGCAAAGTCATTGCGTTGGTGAGATTGCCATTGTGGGCAATCGCAAAACCGCCATCTGCAAGCTCGGCAAAGAGCGGCTGCACATTGCGTAAACCCGCCCCGCCGGTGGTTGAATATCGAGCATGACCTATAGCGGAATTGCCCTTGAGCCGATCGATCACGGACTGTTTTGTAAAATTATCACCAATCAGGCCGACATGGCGTTCGACAAAAAACTGGGAACCATCGTAACAAACAATCCCAGCGGCTTCCTGGCCACGATGCTGCAAAGCATGCAGACCAAGTGTGGTTATGGCGGCGGCATCCTGTCGGCCGAAAATTCCGAACACACCGCACTCATCATGAAAATGATCATCACTTTCCGAAAGAGAAGTGTCGCTCAGGTCCTGATCTTGCATCAAACCATCCTTGCAGTGTGGGCCGGGAATTAAGCGATCCGGACCGGAAAAACTTTCAGCCGTTTGTGCCTGCAGCAGGCTTGTCTGCACCGTCCGCAGGCTTGTCTGCACCATCTGCCGGCTTGGACGGATCTGCTTCGGCGGGCGCTTCTTCGTTCGTCTGATCTGCTGTGCCTTCAGCGCCAGCTTTGATTTTCTGTAATGCCGCTTCCGGATCTTCCGGCAACAGATTGACCAGTTGTTGGCCAAGTGAATCGAGAAGCGGTTTGGATTTTGCGTTGGCGACCCATGCCGGTTGATTGTTTTGGGCAAGCCAATTGAAGAATAGCATTGCGACAACAACAAGGAGAACGCCGCGTGCCGCGCCAAATACGAAGCCCAAAGTCCGGTCCAGAGCACCGACGCTCGAATCAATGATGAAGTCGGCAATTTTCATAGTGATGATGGTCACAATGATGAGAGTGATAAGAAAAATTGCACCAGCAGCAGCGGCCTGTGCCAGCAATTCATTGCTGATGTATGGCTGCACAAATGGC
>JAYTVD010000134.1:0-17672 GCA_043744175.1 Phyllobacteriaceae bacterium | reverse complement strand
GTTTTCAAACAGGCGTCCATAGTGCATCTCCCGTAGTTCCCCTCTGATACGGAGGAACGAGTTAAACGGACCACACCGAACATCATTATCCGGCAGATTTCGCGGGCATCTCCCGCCGAGCTTCATGCTAAGGGTAACCTTTAACATTTGTGCTCGTTGACCTATATAGGAACAGTATCAAATTATTGGTAGGGTGCGCAACGCCAGTTTTTGTTGCCAATGCGTCAAACGGAAATGCAGCCATGATCGACGATGTTTATAACGCCAAAATCCTCGAATTTGCCGGAAATATTCCGCGCATTGGTCGATTGGCGCATCCTCAAGCATCCGCAACGGCACATTCCAAGCTGTGCGGTTCGACGGTGATCGTCGATTTGGCCATGGATAATGGAATTGTTAGCGACTACGCCCATGATGTGAAGGCGTGCGCGCTTGGGCAATCCAGTGCCTCTATTTTGGCAAGTCATGTGATTGGGGCGAGCGCGGATGAGTTGCGACAAGTGCGCGACGAAATGCGCGCCATGCTGAAAGAAAACGCCGCACCGCCGCAAGGACGCTTTGCCGATTTGAAATTTCTGGAGCCAGTGCGAGACTACAAAGCCCGCCATGCTTCAACCTTGCTGGCATTTGATGCGGTAGTTGATTGTCTCAATCAGATTGAGGCAAAGCAGATGGAGCTGGCATCGTGATGTTTGCTAGCCGTTGGCTTTGAAAAAAAACAATCATTCCCGCAATTACATAGGCCCGTATCGTAAAACGCCGGGTCGCCTATTCGGCATGAGCGTTGTGCGGGTGTATCAGCTCACATTGTCCAGTTTCATCGGCAATAATTGCCGCCATCTGCCGACCTGTTCGGAATATGCCTATGAGGCGATTGCGCGGCATGGGCTGTGGTCTGGCGGGTGGATGGGGTTGTTTCGCGTAATGCGCTGCGGGCCGGGCGGGACTTGTGGCATTGATAATGTACCGGAAGTGTTGGATGTGCGGCTAAAATGGTATTTGCCTTGGCGGTTTTGGCGAGCGCATGCGCCGCATGGGCATTAGTTAGCGTTTACCCGTGCTTTACCCGCAAACGTTAAAGCGCTAAGACGCACTCGTTTTATAACTGATTTGATCCCACCCGCGTTCGTTTGCGGGACTGGAAAATGGAGACTGACATGACACAAATTTCCCTTACATTTCCTGATGGTTCTGTGCGCGCATATGATGCTGCGCTGACTGGCCTTGCGCTCGCTGAAGGCATTTCAAAGTCGCTTGCCAAAAAGGCTGTTGCCTATGCGCTAAACGGCGAAGTACGCGATCTTTGCGATGCGATTGGCGCGTCTGGCGCGATGGAGATTTTGACCCGCGATGACAAGCGCGCGCTGGAACTTATCCGCCACGATGCGGCGCACGTGATGGCGGAAGCCGTGCAGGAACTATTTCCCGGCACGCAGGCGACAATCGGTCCGGTGATTGAAAACGGTTTTTACTATGACTTTAAGCGTACCCACGTGGACGGGTCTGACAATCCGTTTACGCCGGAAGATTTGCCTGTCATCGAGAAAAAGATGCGGGAAATTATTGGCCGCAATAAGCCATTCACGAAGCAGGTAATCAGCCGCGAGCAGGCGAAGGAAATTTTTGCCGCCAAGGGCCAGACTTATAAGATCGAACTGATCGATATGATTAAGTCGGGCGAAGATTTGAAAATTTATGCGCAGGGCGATTGGTTCGACCTGTGCCGTGGGCCGCATATGGCTTCGACTGGACAAGTTGGCACTGCATTCAAGTTGATGAAAGTGGCGGGCGCTTATTGGCGCGGTGATTCGACCAAGCCGATGCTCAGCCGCATTTATGCGACGGCTTGGCATACGCAGGAAGAGTTGGACGGCTATCTCCATATGCTTGAGGAAGCCGAAAAGCGCGACCATCGTAAACTTGGCCGTGAGATGGATCTGTTCCATTTTCAGGAAGAAGGTCCGGGTGTTGTGTTCTGGCACGCCAAGGGCTGGCGCATGTTCCAAAATCTGGTGAGCTATATGCGCCGCCGTTTGGACGAGCAGGGCTATCAGGAAGTCAACGCGCCGCAAATTTTGGACAAGTCACTGTGGGAAACATCCGGTCATTGGGGTTGGTATCAGGAAAACATGTTTGCGGTGAAATCCGCACATGCGTTCACTCACCCCGATGATGCTGAAGCGGACCAGCGTGTTTTTGCGCTGAAACCAATGAACTGCCCCGGTCACGTGCAGATTTTCAAACACGGTTTGAAGTCATATCGTGATCTGCCGATCAAGATGGCAGAGTTCGGCAATGTGCATCGCTACGAGCCATCAGGCGCGCTGCATGGATTGATGCGTGTGCGTGGCTTTACGCAGGATGACGCCCATATTTTCTGTACTGAGGAACAGCTGGCCAGTGAATGCCTGCGCATCAATGATTTGATCCTGTCCACATATGCCGATTTTGGCTTCTCTGGCATTACGGTGAAGCTTTCAACACGCCCTGAAAAGCGCGTTGGCTCGGATGAAAATTGGGACCATGCCGAAGAAATCATGGGAACAGTTCTCAAACAAATCGAAGCGCAATCCGGTGGCACGATCAAGACTATGATCAATCCGGGCGAGGGCGCATTCTACGGTCCGAAGTTCGAATATGTGCTTCGTGATGCGATTGGCCGTGATTGGCAGTGCGGCACGACGCAGGTGGACTTCAATCTGCCGGAGCGCTTTGGTGCTTTTTACATCGACAATGAATCCAACAAAAAGCAGCCGGTGATGGTGCATCGTGCGATTTGTGGTTCGATGGAACGGTTCCTTGGCATTCTGCTCGAAAACTACGCGGGAAGCCTGCCGCTCTGGTTTGCGCCGATCCAAGTTGTGGTCGCCACGATTACCTCAGAGGCTGATGGCTATGGCGCGGAAGTTGCGGCGATGCTGAAGAAAGCTGGTCTGCATGTCGAGACAGACTTCCGTAATGAAAAGATCAACTACAAAGTCCGCGAGCACTCGCTGGCTAAGGTTCCTGTGATGGTAATCTTGGGTAAGCGTGAGGCGGAGGAGCGCAAGGTCAACATTCGCCGGTTTGGGTCACGTGACCAGACTGAGTTTGCCTTGGACGAGGCACTCGCGGCTCTCGTAGCCGAGGCACGGACACCCGACGCGGTGCGCAAACTCAATTAAGACGAGGTGTTAAAAGTCCCGGAGGCAACCACTTCCGGGATTTCACATGACTGTCATCCCCAACAATTATGCTCATGAAACAACAGCGCATCGGGGGATCGAATGCAGTTTCATGAATTTTCTTACGCGAATGCAGCACAGCCGCGCTTGAAGCGTTGGGTTATTCGCTCGGTTGAAGGACTATCCGGACGCAATCACTATTTTGGGCTCTACAATATTTGGCGTCACGAAATCGTGCCGACGGGCGAGCGGGTGTTCGGGCGGATGCTGGAGCTCATCAATGTGCGACTTGGTCTCACGCAACAATGGCCGCCGCAGAACTTGCCCGAAGGGCCGCTGGTGCTGCTTGCCAATCATCCGTTTGGCATCGGCGATGGCGTTGCGATTTTGGCGCTGGCCGAAACGTTGAACCGGCCCTTCAAAGTGCTCATCAACAATGATCTTTTGAAAATTCCAGAAATGGCACCGTATGCGTTGCCGGTATCCTTTGATGAGACAAAGGAAGCCTTGGCGCAGAATTTGAAGATGCGGCATGAGGCGGTGCGGCTCCTCAAAGAGGGCGTTACGATAGTGATTTTTCCTGCGGGCGGGGTGGCAACAGCACGCTCAGTGTTTGGCCAAGCAGAAGATTTGCCGTGGAAAATGTTCCCGGCCAAGCTTATCCAAGCGGCTGGCGCTTCAGTGGTTCCGATCCATTTTTCGGGGCAGAATGGACGGTTGTTTCACCTTGCAAGCAAGGTGTCGCTGACACTGCGCCTATCGCTGCTAGTGCGTGAGTTTCGCCGTCTAACGGGCAAGTCCATCGGCGTGACAATTGGCGATATTTTGCCGTGGTCGCAACTATCACAAATCGCGGATCGCAAGTTACTGCTCGCAAAACTGCATAGCGCGGTATTTGAGATGGCCAAGCCTTGGCCGCGCAACAGGCTGCAAATCGCGTTTGATAATTTGAATCTGAAATCAGCGACAAAGCATTGATTTCGCATATGGTTTACTGTGCGGCCAGCACTTCAACATCTTGGTTGTGCCCTGCAACCACTGTGAAATCGCGCTGGTAAATCTTCTCTTTGTTCTTGGCAATTATCGTGTAATCGCCCTCAGCCAGAACCATAGAGGCAAATGCGCCGACGCTTTCCTTGATGATTTCGCCTGATGGATTGACCACTGACCACGAGGTATCTGCCATCGCCTCTCCACCGGCCTCACGCACCAGTTTAAGCGTTAATTCGGCAGCCTTATGCTCCATCGTTGCTTCTGTCAGTTTACCCGCCTCGACCTTCAAATCTGAACGAATGATCGCGTTTACAGTGCCATAAGTGGAAACAATATGGTACGTACCTTGATTGAGGCGCACGACATCTTCAGGCTTCACATCGGGGATAATGAGCGCCCGTTCGCCATTTTCTTGCTCATCGCCGGAGTAAATATCAAAATGCAGTTTATCTGCAGGGATACGCACGCCACCTGACAGAACGCCATTAAGCTTGATACCGCCAGCGTCCAACACCAGCACTTCGGAGCGATTATCTGCGCTAATCGTGATTCTCTTTGTGATGCCCGTTCGCCCAAAAGCGGCGTGAACCAAATAGCTGCCGGGCTCCAACGCAAAACGCGTGGTTCCGCCATTTGCGGTCGCAATCAAAGGTAGTTTTCCATCGTCGTTTGGGTCAGGTTTGAATATGCGCCAGATTATGCCCCGTTCGATGATATCAGTCGTTTCTGAAAGTTTGGCAGCGACAGTCAGCTCATGCATGTTAGTCGGCACGGTGGTGGCAAGCTTATTTGATGGCGCATAGCTTTTTATGCTGGGCAATATTAACTTCGGAAGTTTCAGAGATTCAGCCGCGAAACTATTCACACCTGTGGCGCACATTGCCATCGCAATGGTAGTGACGAGCCAGCGATGGGAACTGCTAAGAAATATCATGCGCTCATCAAATCCGGGTTAAAGCCTTTTTTATGGCAGGCGGCACAAAGGCTGGCATTTCGAGTCTGGTTTCCCATATGTTGGATGCCTGTGCAAACAGGAATCATAATCTTCTGGAGTTATATTTTGAACGAAACAGTTTTAGAATTTTTACGCACACGTAAATCGCCGCCAATTTCGGTTCTCCATGCACCGGGGCCCAGTGAAGATGAACTAGCGGGGATGATTAAAGTCGCGGCGCGCGTGCCCGATCATGGACTATTGGAACCGTGGCGGTTTATTGCTTATCGAGGGCAGGCGTGTACAGATATTGGTGAGTTCTTTGCTCGTCGAATTGAGGAGATTGAGGGTTCAATCTCACCACAACGCGCCGAGCAAGAGCGCACGCGCTTCACTCGTGCGCCGCTGGTTGTCGGTGTAGTTTATGTGCCACGTGAGCATCCGCGTGTCCCGGATTGGGAGAAGTTCCTGTCGGCCAGCAACGCTGCCTTTGCGTTAGTTTTGGCGGCACATGCTTATGGCTACAGCGCAAACTGGGTATCTAACTGGTACGCTGATGATGCGCCCAGCCGTGCTTTTTTGGGGTTGGCGCCAGAGGAAAAAGCAATTGGATTTGTGCATATCGGGACATGTGACGTGGCAGTTCCTGATCGTCCGCGGCCGGAAGTTTCCAAGGTTTTGAGTGAGTACGCCGGGCGATGGGTTGGCTAATTAATTTACAAACATGGTGAACCGATCGTAAACTATTTGGGGTGTATAACGATGCCATCGTAGTGTGAGTGGTGGCGTTTATGATCGTCGAACAGTTTTTGAAGTGGGTGGAAAGCGCCCGTGCGTCCGAGCGGGAAGCCGCAGCAGGGGCATTAGCACGGGCCTATTTGCAGTCACCGTTGGAGTTTGATGAACGATGCGCAGCGGAAGCGGCACTAACGGTGCTACTTGATGATCCGTCTCCAAATGTTCGCTTCGCCTTGGCGGAAGCTTTATCGACGAGCACACTTGCTCCCATTCAAATTGTTACCGCACTAGCTTGTGATCAGCCGCAGGTGGCCAGCGTCATTTTGGTGCGCTCGCCTCTGATGAGCGATACGGATTTGATTGACCGTGTGGCCCTTGGCGGAGACCAAGTGCAATGTGCCGTTGCAATGCGTGCGCAGCTCTCGTTTTCGCTTTGCGCGGCGATTGCCGAAGTGGCCTGCGAAGAAGCCTGCCAGATAATTTTGACCAATACGGGCGCAAATATTGCCGGCTTGAGCTTGCGTCGCCTCGTTGATCGTTTTGGGCACACAGCAGAAATGCGTGGCTTGCTCTTGGCTGATCAGCGTCTGCCAATTGACGCCCGCCACGCGTTGGTGGTGAAATTGGGTGAAGCGCTGCGTGACATGCCGATTGTTATGGCGCTCATGGGAAAGGCTCGTGCACAACGTGTCACCGGAGAAGCGTGTGTTAGGGCGTGTCTTGATCTGATAGACGACTCGCCCGTGTTGGAACATCCGGCGCTGGTTGAGCATCTTCGTCTGCGCGGCGAACTGACTACCAGCTTTGTGCTACGGGTTTTGATTAACGGCAAAATAGGCTTCTTCGCAACGATCGTTTCCACCCTTTCAGGGCAGTCCGAGGATCGTATCAAGGCGCAACTTGCCAATGGTCGTCAGGCAATTTTGACATCGCTTTTTCGTCAATGCGGCTTCACGGATAGTGTGGCGAACGTATTGATGCTCGGCTTGGAAACCTGGCGCTCCATTGCCAATGGCAAGCTTGTAGCCGGTCCGCAGGAAGTGTCGCGTATCATGCTTGAGCGCTATGACGCCGCCCGCGCTACGCCAGCATTTGCCCATGGCAATGATGACTTGGTTGCACTGTTGCGCTCGTTTTATTTGGAAACCGTCCGCGAAAACGGTCGCAAACATGCGTTGCGATTACAGGCAGCGTAACGCTTCAGAACGCCTTGAAGGTCATTGTTGTGAACGTGCGGGTTATGCCGTCAATATCGCCGATTTTGCTGTTTATATATTTGCCGACGTCTTCGCCGGCGTCGATATAGACCTTTAACATCAGGTCAAATTCGCCACTGGTGGAATAGATTTCAGAGGCAAACTCGCGCTCGTAAAGCGCGTTGGCAACATCATATGCCGTGCCCGGTTTGCACTGAACTTGAATGAATACGCATGCCATGTGAAATTTTCCTCAGTGTAAATGCACTATCAAATATCGAGGTCTGAAGCGAATTCTGCCCGCTCTTGGATAAAACGGAACCGCGCTTCAGGCTTAGTACCCATTAAATCGTCGATGGCTTGCTGTGTCACGACTTTCAGATCTTCTACCACATCAACCCGCAACATTGTGCGCTTTTTGGGGTCCATCGTGGTCTCTTTCAATTGAGACGCCATCATTTCGCCCAAACCTTTGAACCGTCCGAGCTCTACTTTGCCACGCCCTGTAAACTCCGTGCGCAGTAATTCCTCCTTATGGGCGTCATTGCGTGCGTAGAGCGTTTTTGAGCCCTGGGTGATTTTGTAAAGTGGTGGAACGCCGAGGAAAAGATGGCCATTTTTGATGAGTTCTGGCATTTCTTGATAGAAAAAGGTGATGAGTAGTGACGCTATATGCGCGCCGTCAACGTCAGCATCTGTCATGATAATGACGCGCTCGTAGCGCAGATCCTCGTCGCGATATTTGGAGCGCGTGCCACAGCCAAGCGCCTGCGTTAAGTCAGCTATCTGCTGGTTGGCCTGTAGCTTATCACGGGTGGCGCTGGCGACATTGAGAATTTTGCCGCGAAGCGGAAGAACCGCTTGCGTGGCGCGATCGCGGGCCTGCTTGGCGGAACCGCCAGCAGAATCGCCCTCAACGATGAAGATTTCAGCGCCAGCAGCGGAGTTTTGTGAGCAGTCTGCCAGCTTGCCGGGCAAGCGAAGTTTACGCACTGCGGACTTGCGCGACACGTCCTTTTCCTGACGGCGGCGCAGACGCTCCTCAGCACGTTCGACGACCCAATCCAGCAGTTTGGAGGCATCGTTGGGGCTATCAGCCAACCAATGATCGAAGGGATCGCGCAAGGCATTTTCCACGATGCGCTGCGCTTCGACAGTGGCCAGCTTGTCCTTGGTTTGACCAACAAATTCCGGCTCACGGATGAACACAGACATCATTGCCGCGCAGGACATCATCACATCGTCAGTGGTGATAACCGAGGCGCGTTTGTTTCCCGTCAGCTCGGCGTAGGCTTTGAGGCCTTTGGTTAGCGCAATGCGAAGCCCCGCCTCGTGCGTGCCTCCATCCGCTGTTGGAATGGTGTTGCAATAAGAATTGGAGAAGCCATCGCCGCCATACCACGTCACTGCCCATTCGACTGAGCCGTGGCCGGATTGCTTTTCGCTTTTACCCCAAAACATCTCGCGGGTAACTTGGAATTCACCGCCAAGCGAGCCTGCCAAATAGTCCTTGAGGCCACCTGGAAAATGCAGGACCGCTTTTTCCGGTGGCGCGTCTTTGGCGGTTAAGAGCGAAGGCGCACAGGCCCAGCGGATTTCAACGCCGCCGAACAAATAGGCTTTGGACCTCGCCATACGATAAAGGCGGGCAGGGTCAAACTTCGCACCTTTCCCGAATATTTGTTCATCAGGATGGAAGCGAATTTTGGTGCCGCGACGGTTATGGACGTCACCAAGTTCGACGATGGGGCCTTGGCATATGCCGCGAGCAAACGTTTGACGATAAAGTTTGCGATTCCGTGCGACTTCGACTTCCAAAACATCGGACAGCGCGTTGACCACGGAAACGCCCACGCCATGCAGGCCGCCTGATGTTTCGTAAACCTTGGAATCGAACTTGCCGCCCGAATGCAGGGTGGTCATGATGACTTCAAGGGCTGACTTGTCTTTATATTTTGGATGCGGATCAACAGGAATGCCGCGACCATTGTCTGTGACGTTCAAAAAGCCATGTGCATCAAGCTCCACTTCGATGAAGGTGGCATGACCCGCAACAGCTTCGTCCATGCAGTTATCGATGACTTCGGCGAAGAGGTGGTGCAGCGCTTTTTCATCCGTTCCGCCGATATACATGCCGGGGCGCATGCGCACGGGCTCGAGACCTTCCAGAACAATGATGTCGGCTGCAGAATAGCTTTCTTCTGAGGCCACAGGTTTTGCGCGCGATGTCACGACAGGCACTGATTGTCTTTCCGGCGTCGGCACTTGCGGCTTCGCGGCCTGTGCGGGCATATCGCCAAACAAATCATTGGAATCGGTCATTAACGCCTCAATTTCTGAATTATCACGCAATCGAATCAGTTTGTGAGATTGCCATGGATAGCAAATTCTTTCGACTAAAAGCACCGCTCATCCTGTTGTGAAACGGAAAGGAATTAGTAACCATCAACATCAAAACTAAAATCCAATCGGAAATTTTACCTAAGTGTTGAGGATTGTAGGCGATTGTGTCCCGTAAGAAGACAAATTCGAATGAATTGGGGCAGGTTGTGAAGGGTAAATTAGTACCAATGATTGGTTTGGCCGTGGTTTTCGGCGGACTGTCCATATTTGCTGCTGACAAATGGGTTAAGAGCCAAGCCAATGCTAGTACGGCAGCGGCAGCACCGGTTCAGGAGACAACCAAACCCGTAATTACCACCACAAAAATTATTGTTGCCAAGTCGGCACTCAAATACGGGACCGAGGTAACCGCCGATCTAGTTCAGGAGATCGACTGGCCATCCAATGCATTGCCAGCGGGCGCGATTACGTCGCTTGACCAGATTACCAACGGTGCGAAGCGAATTGTATTGTCTGCAATTTCCACCAACGAACCCATTGTTTTGGCCAAACTATCCGGAAAAGATGGTCGGGCCTCACTTTCAAATATGTTGGAACCCGGCCAAAGAGCTGTGACCATTCGGGTTGATGATATTACCGGTGTCGCTGGTTTTGTTACGCCGGGCGATCGAGTTGACGTGATTTTGACTCGACAGAAGGTTGAGCTTTCACAGCCTGTTCAAAATGAAGGTGATACCGCCGCGCTTCCGCAGCCAACATCAGAATTATCTTCCGAAACGATTTTGCAAAACGTGAAGGTTCTAACCTCTGACCAGAGCGCTGACCAAACCGCTGTCGCTGCCACAGTCGCGAAGGCCGTTACCGTGCAGGTATCGAGTGAAGATGCTCAGAAAGTCGCTTTGGCGCAGCAGCTCGGCACGCTGTATTTGTTGCTTCGCTCGGCAGGTGATGAAGCTAACGCATCTGAGGCTTCGATATCGGCATCAGACCTGACCGGATCGAAGCCAAAGCAGGTTGCCGCAAAGGTTGATTCACCGTCGATTCTTTCACTTGAGAGTGAAGGACCAAAGTTCCGTTCGATGATCGTAACTCGTGGGCATGTTCCAGAGACCTATTCTGTAATGGATGAAAACGGAAACAAAATTAAGCCGGTAACCGGTAACAATTGATCGCGGTTTCACGCGGCAAATCTTGGGCAAAAGGGGCATGAAAATGCTAGGTCGGGGAATGAATAAGGGCATAATTGCAGGGCTTATTGCTGCGCTGCTGATCGCGCCTGCTGGTTTTACCACGAAGTCGTTTGCGGATGACGGTGTTATCAATGTCGCGGCCGGAACGATGTCGAAGTCAGTAAAGATTGCCAAGGGCAAGCCGAAGACTGTCCACGTTGATAAGCAATTCTTCGAAATTGTTGTTGGCGATCCCGAGATAGCCAATGTGACGCCCCTGACCGGTCAGTCATTCTATGTGCTTGGCCATAAGCTTGGCACAACCGGCATTGCGCTGTTCGATGAAAACAAAAAGCTTGTCGGCTCCTTCGACGTTGAAGTGACCTACGACACGCAACAACTGAACAATGTTTTGCTGCAGAATTTGCCCAATTCCAGCATCAAGGCGACCACGGCGAACGGGCAGGTGGTGTTGTCTGGTGCCGCCAAGGACCAGGTTGCAGCCGACAAGGCCAAGAAGATTGCCAAGCAATATACAGAAGGCAATGACGTTATCGACAGTGTGAACGTGACGTCGTCTCAACAAGTTCAGCTTGATGTGCGCTTTGTTGAAGTGAACCGCCAGAGTGTGATTGAGCTTGGCGTCAAGGCTGGCGCAAATGTTGCCCAGGGTGTTGGCGGATTGAAGGCTTTGTTAGACCCGACAAATAACCCGATGCCAGTGGCGACGACCGGACAGATTGTTGGCAGACTGTTGGGTGCCGGGTTTTCTGTCGATATGAGTCTTAAAGCTCTCGAGGATCGTGGTTTGGCGCGCCGTTTGGCCGAGCCCAATTTGGTGTCCCGCTCAGGCCAAAAGGCCAGCTTCCTCGCTGGTGGTGAATTTCCTATTCCCGTTAGCCAGGCAAATGGCGTGACAACGATTGACTATAAAAAATATGGCATGAGCCTTGAGTTCACGCCGACTGTTTTGGCTGACGGCCTCATCAGCCTTGATATCGCGCCAGAAGTATCTTCGGTTGACCTATCTAATTCGGTTGACGTTGGTGGTGGTATCAAGGTTCCCGGCTTCATCGTGCGCCGTGCGCAAACGTCCGTTGATCTCAAGGACGGCCAAAGCTTTATGATCG
The DNA here is from genome assembly GCA_043744175.1 of Phyllobacteriaceae bacterium. Lineage (GTDB taxonomy): Bacteria > Pseudomonadota > Alphaproteobacteria > Rhizobiales > Rhizobiaceae > JANMEX01. Next base: position 6,005 of record JAYTVD010000134.1, on the reverse strand, counting down.
CGGGTCTTCTGCAGACATTCAATGATGTGAACATTGAGCGCATGCCTGGGATTGGTGCTGCGCCAGTCATCGGCTCGCTCTTTTCAAGCAAAAAATATCAACGCCGTGAGACTGATCTCGTCATTATTGTGACCCCGCATCTGGTCCGCCCAATTGATCCATCGAAACGCATTGCACTGCCTACAGACGGGACATTGGCGCCTAGCAATGCTGACCTTTTCGGGGGCAACATTGATGAGGTTAAGGTCTCGGACATCAATCGCACCAAAAGCGGCGCAGCGAAAATGAGCGCGGTCGCGGGGGCGGGGCACTTCCTTGACCTTGATGGCGCGAACTAAGTGGGAACGAAAATGACCAACCAGAAGACCATTCTAAGCGCCATAAAACTCCCTTTGCTGACAACAATTCTCGTGCTGGCGGGTTGCGCAAAGCAGGATTTTTATCGCACTGACGGGCTGACACTGGGTGCGGGTGATGCGATTGCCCGAAATTCGGCTCTCCAGATTATTGATCCGTGGCCAGCGGGCGTCGAGGACACGCGATTGTTGATTCCTGCCGATCGGGGAAGGCCCTCAGAGCCGGACGCGCCCACCACAGCCCCAGTCACCAAGCCTTAATCGGCACTATTGAACCCCAGGAAATTCACAATGTCGGAACCTTCATCAAAACGAATTGCGATTGTGTCTGCCGATAGTGCCTTCGTGCAAGAAACGCGCACGGCATTTGCTGCGTCAGATAAAATTGAACTCAAGGTTATTGCCAAGAATGTCTCTGAGTTGCGCGGCGAGCTACAAGAGCTTGAGTGTGCAGTGGCAGTGGTTGACCTCGATACCCGCAAACTGGAAGAGCTTGAATCTCTACAGCGTATTATGCGCAGGCTGGATGGCCGCGTTCCTGTCGTTGTGGTTACGCAGGAGTTTGACGCGGCCGCCGTGCGCATGATTGTGCAGATGCAAGTGGCAGACTTTTTGGTGAAGCCGATTTCGACTGCCGACCTTGTGCGCTCGTGTATCAGAGCGCTGCGCGGGCCGGAAAAGAGCGAGTCTCCAGAGGCGCAGATTTATACATTTATGCCTGCCGCAGGTGGTGTTGGTTCCACCACAATGGCGATTGAAACTGCGTTTCTGTTGCATAATTCAAGCACACGCGCTTCTACGACCTGCATCGTTGATTTGAATTTCCAGCAAGGTGTTTGCGCAGAATATCTTGATCTTGAGCCGCGTTTTGATTTGACGGAAGTTGAAAATCAGCCCGAACGTCTGGACCGCCATTTGTTGGACGTGATGCTATCAAAGCATGAAAGCGGATTGTGCGTTTTGGCAGCACCCGTTCAGCCGACAGAAATGCGCTCGTTCAATGCTGAAGTCGTTGTCAGAATGTTGGACCTTGTGTCGGCCTATTTTGACAATGTGGTTATTGATATGCCGCGCACTTGGTTTCCATGGACGGAGACGGTGCTGCTCGGCTCAAACAAACTCTACATTGTCACCGAAATGACAGTGCCGTGCCTGCGCCACACGCAGCGACTTATCAACGCTATTTCGGAGAAAACCAATAAGCAGATCAAGCCCAACGTAATCGTCAATCGTTTTGAGAAACGGTCATTTGAAAATGGTATCCGCCATGCGGATGTCGAGGAAATATTGGGCGATCATTTTGTTGGTGGTATTTCCAACAATTATCGACTGGTTCGTGAGGCGGTTGATCGCGGCGTGCCGCTTCATACGATTGATCCAAACGCCAACATCATTAATGACCTTCGCAAAATCATACTTCCTGATGAAGTTATTGCGATTGATACGAAAAAGCGCGGAATTCTGGAAATTGGCAAGTCTTTGTTGAGGAAGGCCGGTTAGGGTAAATCCAAACAGGGGTGTGGGCATGGTTAGTCGGTTTTCGATATTACAAAAGCGTCCTGCCGAAGAGCAGGTAACCAAGGCTGCCGCCGCTGCTGCTGTTACTGAGCAGCGCAATGAAGTGCAAATCCCCCGCGCTTTTGGCATGGATGCAAAAGCTGTTGCAGCCGTGGTGCCCATTCAGACCCGAGCCAATGACCGGGTGATGGACGCCAAAGTTAGGCTTCACCGCAAGCTCATCGAAGATCTTAATCTTGTTGCGCTCGAAGCGCTGCCAGCCGAGCAAGTGCGCCGTGAAATCAAAGCCTATGTTACGGAGCATGTGCGCGAGGAGCGCCTAGCGCTGAACGTGGTGGAAATTGATGCGCTGGTTGATGACATCGTGGATGAGATGGTTGGTCTCGGCCCACTTGAACCACTGCTCAAAGACCCGACCATTTCGGATATTTTGATCAATGGCCATGAGAACTGTTTCGTGGAGCGCGCGGGCAAGCTGACGCCGGTGCATATTCCTTTCAAAGATGAGGCTCATCTTGTTCGCATTCTGAATAAGATTGTCTCAGCGGTCGGTCGCCGCATCGATGAATCCCAGCCAATGTGTGATGCGCGCATGTTGGATGGTTCGCGCTTCAATGCAGCTATTCGCCCGGTCGGTGTTGATGGGCCGCTGGTGTCCATTCGTAAGTTTTCCAAAAACAAGATGGGCCTTCACAAGCTGGTCGAATTTGGTGCGCTGACAAGCCCTATGGCGGAGGTTATTGCTGCGGCTGTGCATGCACGTATCACCACGATTATTTCGGGCGGTACGGGTACTGGTAAAACCACGATGCTAAACGCACTTTCGGCATTCATTCCGGAAGATGAGCGCTTGATTACGATCGAGGACGCAGCGGAACTCCAGCTGCAACAGCCACATGTTGCCCGCATGGAAACACGTCCGCCCAATGTTGAGGGACATGGCGAAATCAAGCAGCGCGATTTGGTCAAGAACGCACTTCGTATGCGTCCCGATCGCGTTATCCTTGGCGAATGTCGCGGTGAAGAAGCGTTTGATATGTTGCAAGCGATGAATACCGGCCACGAAGGCTCGATGGCGACTATCCATGCTAACACGCCTCGCGATGCGGTTTCCCGTTTGGAGCAAATGCTGGGCATGACTGGTATGCCGATGACGGTTCAGTCCATTCGCAGTCAGATTTCCAGCGCCATCGGCTTGATTGTGCAGCTTACGCGTCTTGCCGATGGCAAGCGTAAAATCACCTCGATTGCCGAAATTACCGGCATGGAAGGCGATATTATTCAGATGCAGGAAATCTATAAATTTGTCCGCACCGCTACACAAAGCGATGGCAAGATTGTCGGTCATTTTGAGGCGACTGGTATTCGCCCGCGCTTTCTCGATCATCTAAAAGCAATGGGCATCGAATTTCCCGGCAGCTATTTTGAACCTGGCAAGCCTAAGGACTAACCATGTTCAGCGGGGACAGTTCACTTTATGTTGTTTATGCCGCTGCCGCGCTTTGCGGCATCATTATTGCTGAGGCATTCTATCTGGTTTTCGCCCGCAAATCCGACAAACGGGATGCCATAAACCGGCGCATGAAGCTGGCGAAGAAGGAAATCAGTCAGCAAGACGTGCTGGTGCAATTGCGCAAGGAACGCGGCCTCAATGAAGGGCGCTTCTCATTTTTGTCATTTAAGTGGCTAAGCGATTTGCGCACTCAATCTGGTTTGGTGATGGCGGTGCCGAAGTTTCTGGCCATTACAACGGCCATTGCCTTTGCCATCGCGCTCTATATCGCGATCAAATATGACAGACCACTTTATGCGGCCATTGGTCTGCCGGCAATGATATTGCTGATTCCATTGCAGGTTCTGAAGCGGATGCGCAATAAACGGCACAAACTGTTTGGCATTCAGCTACCCGAAGCACTGGATTTGATGACGCGCGGGCTGAAAGCTGGACATCCGGTGCCGGTTGCTGTCAGCATGGTCGGGCGCGAAATGCCGGACCCGATTGGCACTGAATTTGGCCTCGTGGCGGATGAAATCACTTATGGGTCGGATATGGTTTCGGCGCTTAACTCTATGTACGATAGGGTTGGCCAAGAGGATATGCCGCTATTCATTACGGCGGTTTCCATTCAATCCACAACGGGGGGAAACCTGCGCGAAATTCTTGACGGGCTTTCGAAGGTTATTCGTGAGCGCGGAAAATTGCGCCGTAAAATCAGAGGCATATCGGCTGAAGGGCGCGCATCGGCATATATTTTGACGGCTGTGCCGATTCTCCTGATGTCGATCCTCTTGGTGTTTATGCCGGATTATTACGGCGAAGTTTGGGATAAGCCGAAGACTTATTACTACATTGGCTTTGGGGTATTTTGGTTAGGCTTGGGGAATTTTATCATGTTCAAAATGGCCAACTTTAAGTTTTGATGATGAACAGTTTTATCACCTTACTCGCCAGCTTAAAACCAGACTCATTTGTGCCTGTCGCGGCAGGCATGATGGTCACAGGGTTTATCATCGTTATCTATTCGGTATTTAACGGACGGACCACACGCGGGGATGTTCAAAAGCGCTTGCGTATTGACATTGGCGGTATTGGGCAAGTTGTTGGTCAAGCTAAGAAAGCTGAGCCTGCCAAAGCAAGCAAAGCTCTCAAGAAGGCGCAAGAAAAAGCTCAGGCGTTCTACGCTAATCAGGATCCGGAATCGCTGGTGAAACTTCGCGCTAGCTTGATGCAGGCGGGGTTTCTCAATCCCAGCGCTGCCGGGATTTTTCTCACTGTTCGTGTGATCAGTCTGGTGCTCGGTCTGGCAGCAGGGCTGGTTGTCGTCTCACTCTATTATAGTGATGATACGACATTACGCCGTTGGGCTATTGGGATCGGGTGCGGCGGCATTGGCTACTTCCTGCCAAACCTTGTTCTTTGGAAGCTAACCAAAAACAAGCTTCGCGAATATCGCAACGGCTTTCCAGACTTTATGGATTTGATGATTGTGTGCGCCGATGCGGGCATGAGCCTTGAGGCGGCGATTGAGCGTGTTGCGCGCGAGATTACCAAGACCTATCCATCGCTTAGCCAAAACCTTCAACTTTTGACAATTGAGCTTCGTGCAGGTCGCTCGCTTGATGACTCAATGAAATCTCTTTCTGAGCGGCTTGGTCTTGATGAAGTGCGTTCATTCTCGACACTGCTGCAGCAATCCCGCGAGATGGGAACAAGCTTATCCGGTGCGCTGCGTGTGTTCTCGGATGAAATGCGCCATAAGCGCATGTCGCTTGCCGAAGAAAAAGCGCATACGCTCCCAGCAAAAATGTCTGTGCCGGTGACGATGTGCATCCTGCCGGTGGTTATGCTGATCGCTGTTATTCCGGTCATTGTTAAACTGTCCGCCCCTTAGATTCTTCACCGAAAATGGGCACTGAAAAATACCGGCCTCTTGGTCGGCTTTTTATTAAGCTGCATTTTAGTGATGGTAGTGACACTTTATTATCCATGTAAATCAATGGGTTGGCAGTCACACTTTTTTAGGCATGTCTGTTGGTCACCCCTTAAACGATCCGGCGTATTTTCACCTTAACAAACGAACCCGGAAAACGGGCGTTATACAGGGGAATGCGTCAATGAATATGATCCGTATGGCGGCGCTTGCCGTTCTCGTCGGGCTTGCCGGTTGTCAGACATCTGCAATCGATGGCACTCAAACCACATCAATAGGTGCCAAGAAGGTCGCAAGGCCGTCGTCTGAGCGCGAACTGGGCAAGGCGCAGTTCATGGACTCAAACTATGGCTTGGCAGAGAAATATTTCCGCAAGGCGGTTGAGATGCGTTCTGATGATGCGGAATCATGGATGGGTCTGGCTGCCGCCTACGATGAACTCGGGCGTTTTGATTTCGCTGACCGTGCCTATGAACAATTGTTCAAGGTAGCCGGACGCAAGCCACATGCAGTGTCCAACTATGGCTATTCGTTCCTGCTGCGCGGCGATAAGAAAAAGGCGACACAGTTGTTCAACGAAGCCGCCGCCGCACTGCCAAATGATCCGCGTATTACCGCCAATCAGAAGCTCGCCGCTTCGATGTAATTTCTGAATTGCCGCGATCCCTCGCGGCAAGGTAGTTTTTGAAAAATGCGTTGC
>JAYTVD010000133.1:0-17675 GCA_043744175.1 Phyllobacteriaceae bacterium | reverse complement strand
CAAGCAGAGGCGCATCCGGCCCGGCTCGCGAGATGCATGACCATCGCAAATGATGGAAGGTTTCTCACGAGTGACTGGGCCAGCGCAAGAACACCGAGCCTGGGTGTGTGGCGATGTCACACATTAAATCTTTAGAAGGCAGGACCACACACCCGGCTTCCCCAATATCGAGCGACCCAAAATGGCGAAAGCCAGTTCTGGATAAAGTCGCTTGTCCGCGAAGGCCGTCATCCCCGACAAGGAGCGAAGCGACGCAGAGCCGGGACAGACCGGCAACGGGGCGTGGCAAAGCTGATGCTTGTTCTTTGAAATTATTAACGCGCTGACTTGCGGCGCTCCATCGGCGCCATGCTGTCCAGCAACTCTTGCGCAGTTACGGCAATTTGGTCGTGTAGATCCGGACGCCACAAAGCGAATGCCAAGTTTGCCTCCACAAATCCTTCCTTCGAACCGCAATCAAATGTACGGCCACGGAAATGGCTGCCATAAAATGCCTGATCGTCCATCAACTTCAGCATTGCATCTGTAAGCTGAATTTCATTGCCAGCGCCGCGCTCTTGCGTGGCTAAATAGCTAAAAATTTCGGGCTGTAAAATATAGCGGCCGTTGATGTAAAAATTAGACGGCGCAGTACCTGCCTTAGGCTTTTCAACCATGCTGTTGATCCGGAACCCATCGCCAATAGACGCGCCGCGCCCAACGATGCCATATTTGTGCGCCTCAGCGGGATTGCACTCCTGCACGCCGATAATGTTTTCACCGGTCTGCTCATAAAGCGAAACCATCTCTTTGAGACAGCCTTTTTCCGCCTGCATAATCATATCCGGCAGCAAAAGCGCGAATGGCTCATCGCCCACCAAATCCCGCGCACACCATACCGCATGGCCAAGGCCCATCGGTACTTGCTGGCGCGTAAAACTAGTGCTGCCAGGCACAGGCTGCATCCGCTGCAAGCGTGCCAATTCCTCATCTTTGCCACGTTCGGCCAGCGTATTGTAAAGCTCGAATTGAACGTCAAAATAATCTTCGATAACGCCCTTATTGCGCCCCGTAACGAAGATCATATGTTCGATTCCAGCCTCGCGGGCCTCATCCACTACATACTGAATGACAGGACGGTCCACGATCGTCAGCATTTCCTTCGGAATTGCCTTCGTGGCTGGCAAAAAGCGTGTGCCGAGACCCGCAACAGGAAACACGGCTTTACGGATTTTACGCGGAAGTTCAGTCATATTTTGATCCTCTAAATTTCAACTGACACTTTCATGACAAATTTGAGATTCAATAAATGCGTAAGACAGAAGTAGGCACTTGGACCGGCAAAAGCATGTTTTGGAGAAGGCTCATTAAATTATGGTAAACCAATTCCTAACTTAGCTATCCTATATCTATGCACAAATCCCTCAGCGTAGGAAGTAAAAGTAATGATGTCTAAAAAATCCCAATATTTTATAGCAACATCTACGATCTTGGGTGTGTTACTGGCGAGCAATGTAGTCGCCAAAGCTGATCAAGGGTTTCAGAATTTTATCGCAAAATTCCAATCCGTTGCGGCCATAAACGGAATTTCCGCACAGACATACAATGCGGCGTTTGCAGGCGTCACCGATATTGACCCCATTGTTTTAGAAAAGGCGCATTTCCAACCGGAATTCAAATCACCTATGTGGGACTATATCGATAACCGGGTGCAGGAAAAATCCATCGCGACCGGTCGCGCTATGGCGAAAAAGTACAAGCCTTGGCTGGATAAGATCGAAGCCAAATTTGGCGTGGACCGCAACATTCTCTTGGCCATATGGTCAATGGAGACCAACTATGGTGACATACTGACAAAGCCCGGTGTCGTGCGCTCCGTCGCTCGCTCACTGGCTACGCTTGCCTACGCTGACAAGCCCCGTGCCAAATATGCCCGCAGCCAGCTGATCGCTGCGCTCAAAATTTTGCAACGCGGCGATACCGATGCAGCCGGATTACAGGGTTCATGGGCAGGCGCTATGGGACAAACCCAGTTCATCCCGACCAGCTATCTGCTCTACGGCGTTGACATGGATGGCAACGGCCACCGCAACATTTGGACGTCAGTGCCTGACGCTCTGGCAACATCCGCAAACCTGCTTCACAAGAATGGCTGGCAGTCCGGCCACACTTGGGGCTATGAAGTCACTCTACCGGCCGGTACCAAAGCCGGTGGCACAAAATCTTTGGATGCATGGGCCGCCAGCGGCGTCGGCCGCGCCAATGGCAAGCCATTTCGTAGTGGCGGTGATTCCGCATCATTGAAATTGATGGATGGAAAATCCGGACCCGCATTTTTGATGCTAAAGAATTTCCGTGTCATCAAAGCCTATAATAACGCCGATAAATATGCGCTGGCAGTCGGCCTTCTGGCTGATCAAATCGCCGGCGGCGCACCAACGGTGCGTGATTGGAACCGCCCTTTCACTAAGCTCAGCATACCCGAAAAAGAAGAGTTGCAAAAGCGCCTCGCGCAAGTGGGCCATTACGATGGCGAAGTGGATGGCAGTATCGGCTCTGGTACAAAAGCCGCAATTCTTGCCTATCAAAAAGCAGCAGGCTTGACGGCAGATGGCTATCCAAGCAAAGAACTATTGGATTTTTTACGCAGTAGATAAATTGTAAACCCGGGTGGTGGTCACGTCTTGAAGTCAATTATGGTGCGTTTTACGGCTCTAGTCTTGGCTGTAGCAGTGGTAATTTTTCCGCTGGCACTAACCAATAGTGCCTACGCGCAACAGACGCATTCACCTTCTATTCTCGAATTTTTCGGATTTAAGAGTCCAGGAACCAGACTTGTAGAGCGAAATCAGTCGGCACCGGCGAAAAAGAAAAAAATTGCGATTAAGCCCGCGGGTCGTAAAAAACCCAAGCCAATCTCAGCGCCAACAGGCACAGGTGGACAAGACACGCCAATTCAAGGTGTTGCATTTCCTAAAGACGCCCCTTCCGAAAAGGCGATCGACGCCAAGACAATTCTTGTCGTCGGTGACTTTATGGCCGGAAGCATTGCTGAGGGCATAGACGCGGCCTTCATTAGTGAGACCGGCGTAAAGGTCGTTGAAAAGGCCAATGGCTCGTCAGGCTTTATTCGCGATGATTACTACAATTGGCCACAGTCGATCGTCGATCTAAACACCGAAAACAAACCCTCGGTGATAGTCGTCATGATAGGCGCTAATGATCGCCAGCAACTTCGGCTCAATGGCAAGAGCGAACTCGTCCGCAGCCCCGCTTGGACTGCCGCCTATCAAAACCGCGTTGCACAATTTTCCACGACGCTAAAATCGCTCGGCGTACCAGTGGTTTGGATTGGATTGCCACCATTCAAGTCCACCCAAATGAGCGCAGACTATTTGGCATTTAACGACATCTATCGCCGTGAAGCACAAAATATTGGCGGCACTTTCGTCGACATTTGGGAAGGTTTCGTGGACGACCAAGGCGCATTCACGATCAATGGCTTCGACTATACCGGCCAGCCTGCAAAACTACGCGGCAGCGATGGCATTAACTTAGCCACCGCTGGTAAACGAAAAATCGCATTTTTCGCCGAAAAAGCAATTCGTGCCGCATTGGGAAATGTCGTGCAGCCCGTTGCGGTTACAGCGCTCGGTCCGTTTGCACTGCCGGGGCCAGTTAGACCCGCCGCACCAGATGTGGCGGCCATCACCCGGCTCGCGCCAATCTCACTTTTTGATCCGGCCTTTGATGGCGATACCGAATTGCTTGGCGGAACCAAACCGGTAGCGCCGCAAAAATCTGCCTCGACCGCAAATGCACTCTACCTGGATGGCAAACTGCCGGACGCAAAGCCCGGCAGAGTGGATGATTTCAAGGTTATAAAATAGGATTAGCGCGGCAGAACCGTCGTGCCCATTAGCGCTAGGTCAATTGAACGAGCAGCCTGACGGCCCTCGCGGATGGCCCAAACCACCAACGACTGGCCACGGCGAATATCGCCAGCAACAAAGAACTTATCGATATTGGTACGATAATCCTTGTCATTAGCGACCACGTTGGTGGAACCACGGCGGTCTCTGTGGATTGTCAGCTTGTCACCAAGTCCGTGCACCAAACCATTTTCTAAAGGTCCGGCAAAGCCGATGGCGATGAACGCCAGATCAGCTTTGATGAAGAATTCTTTGCCGGCAATTGGCCTACGGGCCTCATCCACTTCGCAGCATTTCACATGGGTGAGAACGCCGTCTTCGCCAATGAAGGCAAGCGTCGCCACTTGGAACTCGCGCTCTGCGCCTTCGGCTTGTGATGAAGACGTACGCATTTTGGTCGCCCAATAGGGCCAAACGGCGAGTTTATCTTCCTTTGTTGGTGGCTGTGGCCGAATATCAAGCTGCGTAACTTTTACAGCTCCCTGACGGAACGCAGTGCCCACGCAGTCAGACGCCGTATCGCCGCCGCCGATAACCACCACATGCTTACCGCCAGCCACAATCGGGTCGGCATTCCATGCGTTTGACGTAATATCCTCGCCGCCCACGCGCTTATTTTGCTGCACCAGATATGGCATCGCGTCAAACACGCCGGAGAATTCAACACCGGGAATGCCCACCGGACGCGGATTTTCCGAGCCACCGCAATAAAGCGCGGCATCATAAGATGTGAGCAATTCATCGACGGTCTTGTCTGTACCAATGTTCACGTTGCAAAAGAACGTAATGCCTTCGCCGCGCATTTGTTCAACACGGCGGTCAATGAAATGCTTTTCCATTTTAAAGTCCGGAATGCCAAAGCGCAGCAAGCCGCCAACCTTAGACTCGCGCTCATAGACATGCACCTCATGGCCGGAACGACCAAGCTGCTGCGCCGCAGCCATGCCAGCCGGACCGGAACCGATAATGGCAACCTTTTTGCCAGTCTTTTTGTTCGATGGTTGCGGCTTCACATGGCCAAGCTCATAGGCCTTGTCCGCAATCGCTTGCTCAACAGTCTTGATGGTAACAGGAACGTCTTCAAGGTTGAGCGTACAGGCTTCCTCGCAAGGCGCAGGGCAAATGCGGCCTGTAAACTCTGGGAAGTTATTGGTGGAATGCAGGTTACGAATGGCATTTTCCCAATCGCCATTATAGACCAAATCATTCCAATCCGGGATCTGGTTATGCACGGGGCAGCCCGTGTCGCCATGGCAATAAGGCACGCCGCAATCCATGCACCGCGCCGCCTGCTTTTTCACATCCGTCTCAGAAATCGGCAGCGTAAATTCGCGGAAATGGCGGATACGATCCGAAGCCGGCTGATACTTCGCCACCTGCCGGTCGATTTCGAGAAAACCTGTTACTTTGCCCATAATTCTACTCCGCTGCCACGCTCATTCGTGCCTGTTCCATCTCGATCAAGGCGCGGCGATATTCCACCGGCATGACTTTGCGGAACATGGCGCGGTAACCGGCCCAATTGTCCAAAATGGCTTTCGCACGTGTCGAGCCGGTGAAGTGCATATGATTTGATATCAGCTGATACAGCCGTTCCTCATCGTGGCGTGTCATATCGCCTGATACATCCACGCGGCCCTTATGCGCCAAGTCGCCGCCGTGATGATGCAGCTTTTCGAGCAAATCATCTTCTTCCGGCACCGGCTCCAATTCGACCATCGCCATGTTACAACGCTGGGCAAAATCGCCGTCTTCATCAAGCACATAAGCCACGCCGCCGGACATGCCAGCAGCAAAGTTGCGGCCCGTTTGACCAAGCACGACAACAACGCCGCCCGTCATATATTCGCAGCCATGATCGCCAACGCCTTCAACAACAGCAATTGCACCGGAGTTGCGAACCGCAAAACGCTCGCCCGCCACGCCGCGGAAGTAACAATCGCCTTCCGTCGCGCCATAGAGAACCGTGTTGCCAACGATGATGGACTCTTCAGCCACGATCTTCGACTTATCCGAAGGACGGATAATAATGCGCCCGCCAGAAAGGCCCTTGCCAACATAGTCATTACCATCGCCAGTGAGTTCAAGCGTGATACCATGAGCCAAAAACGCACCGAATGATTGGCCCGCAGTGCCCGTCAACGCCACATGAATTGTGTTATCCGGCAAGCCCTTTTGGCCGTAACGCTTGGCAACCGCACCGGAAAGCATCGCGCCAGCAGAGCGGTCAACGTTCTTGATGTCAGTCGCAATCTTCACTGGCTGCTTGGTCGTCAAGGCAGTAGCGGCTTCGGCGATCAATTTCCGATCCAGCACATCAGAAATCGGGTGGACCTGACGCTGGGTCCAGCGTGTTTCATCCAGCGTTGCTTCCGGCTTGTAGAACAGCTTCGTGAAATCCAAACCCTTCGCCTTCCAGAGCGAAATCATCTCTTCTTTCTCAAGCAACTCCGAACGACCAACCAAGTCCACCAGCTTGCGAACACCCATGGCAGCCATAATGGTACGCACTTCTTCAGCAACGAAGAAGAAATAGTTGATGACATGCTCAGGCGTGCCAACAAAGCGCTTGCGCAGCACAGGATCCTGCGTCGCCACACCAACCGGACAAGTGTTCAAATGACACTTACGCATCATAATGCAGCCAGCGGCAATCAGTGGCGCTGTAGAGAAACCGAACTCATCCGCACCCAAAAGTGCGCCGACGATGACGTCTCGACCCGTGCGCAAGCCGCCATCCACTTGTAGCGCGATGCGCGAGCGCAAACCATTCAGAACCAATGTCTGCTGCGTTTCCGCCAGACCCATTTCCCATGGGGAGCCGGCATGCTTGATGGAGGTCAAAGGCGAAGCGCCTGTGCCGCCATCATAGCCGGAAATGGTGATGTGATCGGCGCGCGCCTTGGCAACGCCAGCCGCAACCGTACCAACGCCCACTTCCGAAACCAGTTTCACCGAAACATCAGCATCCGGATTGACGTTTTTCAAATCGAAAATCAGCTGCGCCAAATCTTCGATGGAATAAATATCATGGTGCGGCGGCGGTGAAATGAGGCCGACACCCGGTGTGGAGTGGCGTGTCTTGGCAATCGTCGCATCAACCTTATGGCCAGGCAACTGGCCACCTTCGCCGGGCTTTGCACCCTGCGCGACCTTGATTTGCATCATGTCCGAGTTGACCAGATATTCCGCCGTAACACCAAAGCGACCGGAGGCCACCTGCTTGATGGAAGAACGCTCAGGATTGCGCGAGCCATCCGGCAGCGGCAAATAACGGTCAGGCTCCTCGCCGCCCTCACCCGTGTTAGACTTCCCGCCAATGCGGTTCATCGCAACGGCTAGCGTCGAATGCGCCTCACGCGAAATCGAACCGAACGACATAGCGCCCGTCGAGAAGCGCTTGACTATGTCCGCTGCAGACTCAACCTCATCAATCGAAATTGGCTTGAGGCCAACATCTTCGGCCATCTTGATCTTGAATAGGCCGCGAATGGTCTGCGCCCGCGCTGCCTTGTCGTTGACCATCGCAGAATATTGCGCGAAAGTTTCCGGTTCGTTTTGGCGCACGGCGTGCTGCAATTTTGCAACTGCATCCGGCGACCACAAATGCGCCTCGCCGCGCATACGGAACATATATTCCCCGCCCACTTCGAGCGAGCGTGCCAGCACAGGATCATCCGAGAAAGCGGAGGTGTGACGACGCACTGTTTCTTCGGCAACTTCCGCCATGCCAACGCCTTCGATGGTAGTCGAAGTGCCGGTGAAATAAGCGTTGACGAACTCGGTCTTCAGGCCAACGGCATCAAAAATCTGAGCACCGCAATAGGATTGATAGGTGGAAATGCCCATCTTGGACATGACCTTCAAAATGCCTTTGCCGACAGACTTGATGTAGCGGTAAACCAGCTCTTCACTTTCCACTTCCGGCGGGAAATCGCCGCGTGTGTGCATGTCTTCCAGCGTTTCAAACGCCAGATACGGGTTAATTGCTTCCGCGCCATAGCCTGCAAGACAGCAGAAATGATGCACTTCGCGTGGCTCGCCCGTTTCCAACACAAGGCCAACAGCGGTACGCAAACCCTTGCGAATAAGGTGATGATGAACAGCCGCCGTTGCCAGCAATGCGGGTATCGGAATCCGGTCCGGACCGACCTGACGGTCAGACAGAATGATAATGTTATAGCCGCCTGCCACGGCAGCCTCAGCGCGGTCACACAGGCGCGACAAAGCACCCACCATGCCACTAGCCGCTTCACTTGTTGGATAGGTCATATCCAACGTTTTGGTGTCAAAACGATCTTCAGTATGGCCAATGCAACGGATTTTTTCCAAATCCTCATTGGTCAAAATCGGTTGGCGCACTTCCAAACGCTTGCGGCGTGAATTGCCTTCAAGGTCAAAAATGTTTGGACGCGGCCCGATGAACGAGACAAGGCTCATCACCAATTCTTCGCGGATTGGATCGATCGGCGGGTTAGTCACCTGCGCAAAGTTTTGCTTGAAATAGGTGTAAAGCAGCTTGGACATATCCGACATAGCGGAAATAGGCGTGTCTGTGCCCATTGAGCCCAGCGCTTCTTGGCCCGTTGTACCCATTGGGGCCATTAGAATCTTGGTGTCTTCCTGCGTATAACCAAACGCCTGCTGGCGATCCAAGAGCGCCACGTCAGTCCGCGCCGCGCGTGGCTCAACGGGCTTCAATTCTTCGAGCACAAGCTGCGTGCGCTTCAACCAATCCTGATAGGGATAGGCATTAGCCATCTCAGACTTGATCTCATCGTCCGAAACAATGCGGCCCAATTCCAAGTCGATGAGCAGCATCTTGCCCGGCTGCAAACGCCACTTCTTGATGATTTTCTCTTCCGCCACTGGCAACGCGCCAGCCTCGGACGCCATAATCACGCGGTCATCATCCGTCACAATATAGCGCGCGGGACGCAGACCGTTACGATCCAGCGTCGCGCCAATTTGGCGGCCATCAGTGAAAGCAACCGCAGCAGGGCCATCCCATGGCTCCATCAAGGCGGCATGGTATTCATAAAACGCCTTGCGCTCGGCAGACATTTGCTTGTTGCCGGCCCATGCCTCCGGAATAAGCATCATCATGGAATGCGCCAGCGAATAGCCGCCCTGATGCAAGAATTCCAAAGCGTTATCAAAGCAAGCCGTATCCGACTGGCCTTCGTATGAAATCGGCCAGAGCTTGGAAATATCATTGCCAAACAGCTCCGAATCCACCGAAGCCTGCCGCGCCGCCATCCAGTTCACATTGCCGCGCAATGTGTTGATTTCGCCATTGTGCGCCACCATCCGGTACGGATGCGCCAGCTTCCAGGAGGGGAATGTGTTGGTCGAAAAGCGCTGATGGACCAAAACTAATGCTGATTCAAAGCGCGGGTCAGCCAAGTCCTTGTAGTATGCACCAACCTGATAAGCGAGGAACATGCCCTTATAAACAACCGTGCGGGAAGACATGGAAACGATATAAAACCCGTTATCGCGCCCTTCAGTTTCCTTATAGATGCGGCTGGAAATGACCTTGCGCAGAATGAACATCCGCCGTTCAAACTCATCCTGATCGGCAATACCCGCGCCCCGCCCGATAAATACCAAGCGATGGTATGGCTCGGTGGCCGCAATTTCAGGATCTTTTGACAGTGACGCGTTATCCACAGGCACATCGCGGAAGCCGAGCAGCACTTGGCCTTCGGAAGCAACAGCCTCCCGGGTCACAGTTTCACAATGCGCACGAAGATCAGCATCCTGCGGCATGAACATATAGCCGACAGCATAATCCCCAGCAGCCGGAAGTTCGATGCCAAGCGCCGCCATTTCCTCACGGTAAAAGCGATCCGGAATTTGCACAAGCAAGCCAGCACCGTCGCCCATCAAAGGATCAGCGCCAACAGCGCCGCGATGCGTGAGGTTTTCGAGCATAAAAAGCCCGTCTTTGACAATTTGATGTGACTTCACGCCCTTCATATTGGCAACAAAGCCAACACCGCAGGCATCATGCTCGTTACGAGGATCATAAAGACCTTGAGCTTTGGGAAGGCCGCTATGCTCCGTCAATTTGACTGCGCTGGTCTGCACAGCCGGGCTCTTGGCTACAGATGGCGTCACAACTGACATGGCTCTATCCTTCCAGAATATGGCCTTGCGCAATTGCAAGACCAAGGTTTTGGGCTAACGAGAAATCAGCCCTAAATCAAATCAATGCTCGTTAAGGGTTCCAGCAATATTGCTGCGCTTTCAATGCAAAGGCCGGAACAGAACGCATCATGCACCAGCCAATTCAAACCCGTAAGATATGACAGTATTGCTGTCCTATTTTGCTTATGGCAGGTTTTGGGTTATCACACAATAGATTGACAGGAAAAAATGGTTTTTCACCGAAATACGATAAAATTCATATCGAAACAGTGGATTTCACTAGTGAGTCAAATTTTACTTCATTGAATCACGATTTCAGAGCCTAATAGGCTTGCTTTTGACTAGTGTTAAAGACGAAAATCATCAAAACGGAGCCTAAATCATGATTTTCGCCTCAGATAATTGGGCAGCAATACATCCAAAAATCGCGGACAATGTGTCGCGCCATTCTGTTGGCTATGCACCAGCCTATGGAAACAGTGACTTAGACAAGTCTGTTGAGGCAACTTTTGATGAAATTTTTGAATGCGAGCTATCAGTTTACTTCGTGGCAACGGGCACAGCCGCTAATTCTCTATCGATTGCGGCAACAAACAGGCCCGGCGGCATCACTTTTTGCCACAGCGCGGCACATGTTGCCGAGGATGAATGCGGCGCAGTCGAATATTTGACGGGCGGCTCGCGTTTGCAATTGGTCCCCGGCCAATATGGCAAAATGGAATTGCCAGCACTGGAAAAGGCCATCGCTAAAAACCCGGCGGCTTTTGTACATGGCGGGCAGCCGATGGCGATCACCATCACGCAGGCGACAGAGGCAGGAACCGTTCACTCGCTGGATGAAATCCTTGCTATAAGTGCCATCGCCAAGAAGAACGACCTGCCGCTGCATATGGATGGTGCGCGGTTTGCCAATGCGTTGGTCACTTTGGGCGCCACTCCTGCCGAAATGACGTGGAAGTGCGGGGTGGATATTCTGTCTTTCGGCGCCACCAAAAACGGTTGTTGGTGCGCCGAAGCCATTGTTATATTTAACAAAAATCTCGAAACACAAATGCCGTTCTTGCGCAAACGCGGTGCGCAACTCTTTTCAAAATCACGCTTTATCTCGGCGCAGTTTGAAGCCTATTTCAAAGATGATTTGTGGTTGGACACCGCACGCCATTCAAACGCGATGGCAACAAAATTAGCGGAAATCATCGGGAAATCGCCACAAGCCAGGTTGGCGTGGCAGCCGCAGGCCAATGAAGTATTCGCAATTTTGAAGACAAAAACCTGCGCGACATTGCGCGAGGCAGGCGCGGTTTTCTACGATTGGCACGCGCCGACAGATGGCAGCGCAACGGTCAACGCTGACGAGACAATGGTGCGATTTGTAACGAGCTTTGCGACGACGCCGGATGAAATTGCAGCATTTAGCAAAGTGCTGGGCTAAACAAAACAGGCGACGTCTCACAACGTCGCCTGCCATTAACACACTGATATAGCGAGATTATTTCGCGGCCACCTTGGCCTCAATCTGCTTTGGAGCCTTCACATTCACCGCCGTAATCTCAATCTTGCGGGGCTTCAGTTCCTCCGGCACTTCGCGCTTTAAGTCGATGTGCAGCAAGCCATTTTTCAAATGCGCACCGCGCACTTCGACATGGTCGGCAAGCTGGAAGCGACGCTCAAACGCACGGCTGGCAATGCCACGATGGAGCATCTCAACGGCCTCGGTTGGTTCGGTTTCAACGCGAACGCTCTTTACCAAGAGCACATTGCGGTTGGACTCGATTTCGATTTCATCTTCACCAAAACCGGCAACGGCCATAGTGATGCGGTAGGCATTTTCGCCTGTCTTCTCAATGTTATAGGGAGGATAGGTCTGCGCATTATCGGGCTGGGCGAGTGAATCAAGCATTGTAAACATGCGGTCAAACCCAACGGTGGAACGATAGAGCGGGGAAAAATCAACGTGACGCATAAAAGTTCTCCTTAAGAGCAACAATCTTATCCGCATGGGGCCCCCGTTTTGGCGGGCCGGAAGTGCGGCGCGGCCCCTTCTTGGCAACCGCAGAGGAGAGGTAAGAAGCTGATTTTTGCTTTTCAAGAGGCACTCGAAATATGGGCGGAAAACGTTCGGAAACGATACGCCGCGCGCCGGGAGTTCTTGCGAAGTCAGTGTGGATACCGCACGGGCGGCGAATATGAATGGAAAATGAACAGACCCTTCGGGCTTGGTTCAGGTGGCATGGCATAAAACCAAATCTAAGAAAGGCCGACCAACCTCCCCGGCCCTTTGGAGACCAAAATGTTCACCTCTGTTTTGCGCCGTTCAGCTCCTGCCATTGTCGCCGTTGCGGCGCTGGGCGCAGCCGCGCCAGCATTTGCCGGTGGCTATAATGATCCCCAAGTTATTTTCGCAGATGACTATGGCCAGAATGGCGTTACCGTTCCGCAGCGCCGCCACCGTCCCGAGGTTTTGCCAGACTTCCAGCCGCAAGATTTGCAACAGGATTACGGCCTGTTGTCGCCTCGCGACATCGTTCGCCAGTTGCGCCGCCAAGGTTACGGCAAGGTACAGGAAATTTCACAGCGTGGCGCAGACTACCGCGTTATCGCTATCCGCAATAACGGCGCGTTAGTGCGCCTGATGGTTGACGGCGAGACAGGCGAAATTCTGTCCGAGCGCCGCGTTGGCTGGGTGCGTAACAGCCAGATCCGTGAACCCAACTATCCCGTTCGTCAGCATCCGCGTCCGGGTTTCAGCATCCAATTTGGTTTTGGCAATATTCGCTAAAATCTAAATCGGCTGGCAGGTAACGTCCCTTCCTTGCTGGCTGCTCTGGCCGGGAGTTCAAAAGTCAAATGGCTTTTAACTCTCGGCTTTTTATTTCCCCGAATGGGCGTCATCTCTTTGACGTTTGCGTCACTCATTGTTAGAGACGTTATATCGCCTCCCAACTGATCGTTCACTATGTCCGAAGCCCAACAAGACATGCCACAAGCCGTGGTCTACGCCACGCCCGGAAATCCGGTTCCCGAAGGCATTTCGGTCGCCTTTTTAAAGCTGCGTGATGGAAACAAAATCCGCTATGCGCTTTTCCCCGCCACTGGTCGCCCGCTCAAGGGCACGGTGGTCATTATGCCGGGGCGCAATGAATGCATCGAAAAATACTTCGAGACAATGCTGGACCTTGCCAAGCGCGGCTTCGGCATCGCGACTTTTGATTGGATTGGCCAAGGCGGATCAGACCGGCTGATTAAAGACCCGCAAAAAGGATATATCACCAGTTTTGAACGCTATGTGGATGAGTTTGAACAATTTTTTGACAATGTAGTGCTGCCAGATTGTCGCGGGCCATTTTACATCTTGGCCCATTCCACCGGCTCACTGGTCGCTTTGCTAGGTAGCCCTAAACTCATCAATCGCGTGCGCCGCATGGTGCTCTGCGCTCCGCTTTTGGCGCTCACCCATCAGCCGCTCGGCCACAATCAAATCCGCCGCGTTAGCGGGTTTTTGTCATGGATTGGGCTGGGCAAATTATACATGTCCGGCGGCCCGCGCCCGCGCGAAACACTGCCTTTCATTGGTAACAAGCTAACCAATGATCTGGATCGCTATCGCCGTAACTCGACTATCTATGAGGAGCATCGAGAACTGGCCCTTGGCGGCCCGACAATGCGCTGGGTAAACGCCGCTTGCAAAGCCATGGACCGCGTGATGGAGACGTCATTCAGGGCAAAAATCCAAATCCCGACCCTGATTATCGCTGCTGGCAACGACGAAATCGTCTCCAACGCCGCCATAGAGCGTTTCGTACGGGGCTTACGTTCCGGCGCTATGATTACTATCGACGGCGCAAAGCACGAAATGCTGCAAGAGAAGGACATTTACCGAGAGCAAGTGCTGGCAGCGTTTGATGCGTTCGTGCCAGGGCAGGACGCGAGCTTGGGCTGAGGATCACGCCGCCACACCGATAGGCCGCGCTCTGTCAATCCTTGCGCGGCGCTCTGGCGCATTTAACGCTTCCCATAAATCATTGCGGCGCTGCAAATTCAGCCAGAAATCGGCGCTGTTGCCGAAAACCTTGGCCAGCATCAGCGCCGTATCCACCGTCACAATGCGGCGGTTTGTGCATAGCTCATTGATATTCTTGCGCGGCACACCCATGGCATCGGCCAGCCGCCCTTGCGTTAAACCAAAGGGGCCAAGAAACTCTTCGTTCAAAATTTCATCCGCCGTTGCGGGCTTGCGCTTGGTCATAATCATCGCGTCTTCACTTTCGCAATTACATCATCAGCACTGGAACGGCTCACGTCACCCGCTTTGATGGACGCCACACCTGCACTAATATCGCGGCGCAAAGCTTCGAGCTTAAGAAGGTGCACTTGCTGGCGGCGTAGCGCATCACGCACCACTTCGCTGGCATTATTAAACATGCCGGAATTCACTTGCTCGGCAACATATTGTTCCCATGTCGAGCCCAAGGAAAAGTTCATGCTTTGCTCCTTTTTAACACAACAATGATATCATTATATCAATAGATAGCAATTATTGTTATATCTCGTCAATCCTGGTCCATGAAGTTCTGGCGCTCCAACAACAGCACGTCGCTCACCCCAGATCGTCCACCCGTGCCTCGACTTCCGCCAACGTGGTTTGAATAAACAGCAAATCCGGCCAGGTTTGATCGACCGTCACCAGATGATCGCGCGCCTGATAGAGCCAGTCATATTCAGATGAAGTGTCATGCTTGGCGCGTTCGAGCTGGGCCATGTGCCATAGCGAAACGCCGTAAAGATAAGCGCTATTACTATCTTCCGGGTCATCTTGAAACAGGCCGCGACGATAGCTCAGCGCCTCAGAAAGCATTCGTGTTGCAGGGTCGATATTGCCAAGTTCGACGAGCGCCAACCCCAACATATCCTCGGCGGTGGCCAAATCGCGAAGGGCATCGCGGTCATTATGATCTTCGCGCACTATCGCCAAGCGCAATATGAATAGCGGCCACAGCGCATCTTGCGCCTTTGCGGCATCGCCGCTGTTGAATGTCTCAACACCGATAGCGTCAAACGCTTGCGCCAAATCGCGCATAGACATCTCGTCCTGTGGTAGGTTCTCCTGCCAAAATGACATGTTGCGCCGCTGCGTATCGGTGGCGCGGAACTTTGTGAGAAGCGCAAGCGCTCGAGATTTTACAGTATCAGTCATGGCGATTTCCAATCACCCTGCCATCGCTGCCATCGCAGCCTTGTGTAGTTCAGGTGTGGCAGCGGCAATAATATTGCCGCCAGCTTCAGGCCGTGAGCCATCCCAATTGGTGACTATGCCCCCAGCCGCTTCGATGATCGGCACGAGCGCCACAATGTCGTAAGGCTGCAATGCCGTTTCGATGACCAGATCAACAAAACCAGCAGCCAACATGCAGTAGGCGTAGCAATCGCAGCCATAGCGGAAGAGTTTCACTTTTTGCTCAAGGGCATCGTAGCGCACGCGGTTTTCGCCACGGAAAAGGTGCGGCGTGGTGGTGAACAGCGTGGCTTTGGAAATATCCGTAACGCTGCTCACTTGGTTGCTTGTCTCGCTTTCACCATGGCGGCGGAAGCTCTTGCCGCCCAGCGCGTAGAATAATTCGCCAGTGAACGGCTGCGCCATGAAACCAGATGTCGCGATGCCATTGTCCATCAGGCCCACCAGCGTGCCCCAGACCGGAATGCCGGTAATATAGGCCCGCGTGCCGTCAATCGGGTCAATCACCCAAACAAAACGCCGGTCTGTGCCCATGGCACCGAACTCTTCACCCAAAATGCCATGGTCGGGAAACTTGGCTTCGATAAGCGCACGCAAGGCCTTTTCGCAGGCACGGTCGCCTTCGGTGACGGGATCATAGGCTTTGAGGCCGCCAACCATGCCTTTGTCATCAATGCTGCCATTCATGCGAAAGCGCGGCATGGTCTCGGCAGCGGCAGCCGCGGCAAGTTCAAGGAAGAAATCGTGAGTGACGGGCATTGAAAAAATTCCAAACGTAATTATTCCGCAGCAAGCGGATAGCGATAGGATAGCCGCCCGGCTTGGCGGGCAAAGGCAAGCGCAAACTGCTCCAACGCCACTTGCAGCGAGGCAAAGCTGCTGGTCAGCTCCAGCGTGACTTCATCCATATAAAGCGCGCGGTTGATTTCAATTTGCAGCGCATGAAAGCCATGACGCGGGCGGCCATAATGCTCGGTGATATAGCCACCAGCATAGGGCTTGTTGCAGACAACCGAAAATCCCAGCGCCTGCAAGGCATCAATGGCGCAGTCCGTAATATCCGGCGCGGCGCTGGCACCAAAGCGATTGCCCAGCACGATATCAGGGCAAAAACCCTGCGGCCCGATTTTCAGCGAAGACGGCATGGAGTGGCAATCCAGCAAGATCACCTCGCCAAACTGCTGGTGTGTGCGCGACAAGAGCGAGCGCAGCGTGCGGTGATACGGCTTATAAACCCGCTCAATGCGCTGCAACCCCTCATCCACTGGAATGCGGCGGCTATAAATCTCAATCCCCTCGCCCACGATGCGCGGCACAGAGCCAAGCCCGCCGGCCACACGGGGCGAACCAATATTGGCGTGTGCCGGCAGCGCGCCATCGAACATGCGCGGGTCTAGCTCATAAGGTTCGCGGTTCACATCCACATAGGCGCGGGGAAAATTAGCGACATGAAGCGCCATGCCGTGGCTGACAACTGGTGCAAATAGCCCGTCCACGTGGCAATCCTCAGATTTACGCAATGTGCGTGCATCAAGCCGCGTCTGCGCGGCAAAACCATGCGGATAAAAGCGCCCAGAATGGGCGGAATTGAACACAACGGGAAACAGCATTTCGCGCGGCTCGCTAACATGCGAAACCGGAACACCGAAAAAATCTGCGCTTACTGTCATTGAGGTGTATGCCGTCCTTTGTCATTGCTAATTTGGCAGCGAGCGCCCACCATGTCCAGAACTGATGTGACGGACCACCAGAAATAAAACTTAATTTAGCTCAATGTTACGCAACAAAGTAACCCGATTTTTACCATCCTCGTCAATGATTGGGCTCGAATCGACGATGGGCTTTGCGCGACAACGGGGGCCGCGCTAACGGACGGAACATGATGAACAGAATTTTGCTGGCTGAAGATGATGATGATATGCGCCGTTTCCTCGTGAAGGCGCTTGAAAAGGCAGGCTATTCAGTCAGTCATTTTGACAATGGTGCAAGCGCCTATGAGCGCCTGCGCGAAGAACCGTTTTCACTGTTGCTCACAGACATTGTGATGCCGGAAATGGACGGCATTGAACTCGCCCGCAGAGCGACCGAAATTGACCCTGATTTGAAAGTCATGTTCATCACTGGTTTTGCCGCCGTTGCGCTCAACCCCGATTCCAACGCGCCGAAGGATGCGAAAATCCTGTCCAAGCCCTTCCATCTTCGTGATCTGGTGAACGAAGTCGAAAAAATGCTCAAAGCGGCGTAAGGTCGTTTTGTAGCAATCAATCTTGTTGACGGCGGCGCGCCAGTATGGTGTATGCCGCTTCACGAATGGGCGTATAGCTCAGCGGGAGAGCACTACATTGACATTGTAGGGGTCACAGGTTCAATCCCTGTTA
>JAYTVD010000132.1:0-17691 GCA_043744175.1 Phyllobacteriaceae bacterium | reverse complement strand
TGCCGCCAGCGGACTTTGCTTCAGACTCAACGCGGCGAACGACGACGCGGTCGTGCAGCGGGCGGAAATTTAACTTTGCCATTGTGCAAACCCTCTATTTAAAAACTAAATTGGTAAACCGGAATATCCGGAGCCTCGTTAGCAGTCACATCATGTGAGTGCTAACGAGGCGGACATAGGCATTATGCGATGCGATGTCAAGGAACGGCTGTGGATTTGAAGATTCAATTTTGGGGAGCGCGGTGCTCCTGAGATATTCAAATTTGGTGAGCCGCATTGCGCCCAAACATAGTGAATTGTTCGTTACTTAATTGTGGTGAAATCCCTACGGCCATCTTTGCTCTTTGGTAATCCATATTTGATAGGTTCTGAAATAATGAGCGCAAAGTGAGTAAACTTTGCCTGTAAACGTCAGGGCTGGTGCTATAATGCTGAAGAAATTTATTCGTAATGAGGACGGCAACTACGCGGTCATTTTTGCGCTCGCTTCACTTCCGCTCTTTGCATCGGTTGGATTGGCAGTGGATTTTTCGAACGTCACACGACTGAAATCGGAAATGACCAACTCAATCGACGCGGCCTGTATTGCGACAGGCAAAGAGTTCATAACGGGTCAAAAGACAGATGACGAACTGCGCACGTTTACCAAAGACTTCTTTTATGGAAATTTTAGCAGCACTAACTATGGTGCCACCACAGTCACCACGACCCTACCAACTGACGTAGGCAACACGACAAAAGAACTGAAGTGCAAAGGGCAACTCGAATATAAGACCCTGTTTGGTGGCGTTCTGGCGTTCCTCACGGGATCACCTGCCATGAACAATGCGATCATCATCAAAGAATCCACGATGCGCATGAGAAACGTCGCAGAAATTGCGCTCGTTCTCGATAACTCCGGCTCGATGAACTACAATTCTTCAAACCAAAATACGTCCGATCCTGCAACTCAGCGCATGGCGCTTCTCAAGAAAGCGTCCAAGGACCTGATCACTCAGCTTATTGATCTAGGCGCAAAAATTCAGCAAACTAGCGATCCAGTTAAGTTCTCATTGGTCCCGTTTTCCGCATCTGTAAACGTCGGCTCCACCAATGCCACAGCAGCATGGATGGATAACCGCGGAATATCCCCAATTCATCATGAAAATTTGAATTGGGGCACGATGGGTGCTGCGGATACGCCGTGGAAAACTGTTGGTGCCGATGGTGCAAAACTTGATTCAGCCGGGCTTCCGCTCACCCGTCTTTCAATACTCAAACAGCTTAAGTTTGACATGGCCAAAGGATCTGAAAATACCGCGGCTTGCCGTGTGTGGAAGTATGGTACAACCACCGCAACCACATCAGGTGCATCCAATTGCGCCATCTTTAATCGCTCGGTCGTGTCGGTGCCGACAAGTGCTACCGACTCTGCGCTGGCAACCGCGATGGGCACTACGCAAGCGGCGCTAAAAACAAAGTATGAATGGGAAGGCTGTGTTGAGGAGCGCCCCAACGGCTTAAATATGACGGACACCGTACCAAGCTCCGGCAATCCGGCATCCTTGTTCGTTCCCATGTTCACGCCCGATTCATTCAATTTGTCGAAATATTCGGGCAGCTCCAACGATGCAGGCTACAATAACTGGTGGCCAGATTACGAGCCGGCCTTGACCTTGCTCTATAACCAGCCAGGCACGGTCTATAAGACATCAAACAATTCAACGGTTTATAACCAAGGTGCAACAAGTGCCACTGCCTACACCTATACAGATTCAGCTTGGCGTGCCTCGACAGGCCGCGCTCGCGAGGCAGACGCGCGTAAATATTATAATAATATGCCGTTGTTGTATGGAACTTCAAACACTAGCGCGACCAGTACTTCGGGCAATCGTGGGCAATGGTTGTATTATAATGGAGCAGAGGGACCGAACGCCGGTTGCACAACTGCGCCTATCACACCACTGACAGGCAGCAAAACGACACTGAATGCAGCAATTGACCTCATGTCGCCGACTGCAGGTACAAATGTTCCAGAAGGTCTTGCTTGGGGCTGGCGTTCGATTTCATCGACTGCGCCTTTTACCGAAGGTACGGTTGAATCAAACCGCTCAGTGGATAAGGTTATCATCGTCCTTACTGACGGCGTGAACACCTACGGCACGGTTTCAGGTACTGACTACGCTGGAAATCAGTCTTACTATGCATCATCAGGTTATTCAGGATATGCCGGTAACACCGGTACAAACGGATCAGGCGCACTAACTAGTTCCACCAACGTGGCGCGCATTTTGCAAGGTACATCTTCGGCGGTAGAGAAGTCTGGTTCGTCCGCTTATCTGACCACCAACTATACTGATGCTATGAATGAGCACATGGTCGGTACGGTAAATCTAGGAATTGCCGACCCTGTTAATACAGATATTGAATCAAACGGCGGTGTTTGCACCAACATCAAAGGTGAGAACATAATTCTGATGACTGTTGGCTTGGATCTTAATCCAAATCTCGGTACTCTCACAGCAGCACAAAAGGCCGAAACAAAGATTGCTATTGCAGCACTCAAGGCATGTGCGGGGCGTTCAAAGTCACGCAAGGATTCGGCTGGAAATTATCAGAAGCTCTATTGGAACGCTTGTTCAAGCGCCGCCTATGCTGGTTGTACGTCTTTGGACCAAACGTTTAAGGAAATTGCCGACGAGTTGTCGAACCTGCGCTTCACACAATAAGCAGGCATAGTCAGTCAGAATATCAAAACAAGCGCGGCCAATAATAGTGGTCGCGCTTTTTGATTTGCGCTGTGCCTTTAATCCGGGCGAACCAGCCGTGGCGGTGAGAGATGTTTTGACGTCAGAAGGCTAATATTTAAGTCAATCAAATCAATCAGTTCAGCCTCGTCTCCGCCCTCAAGTGCAACCATTGTGAGCTCGTGAGCGGCAGCCGTTTCGCGATAGTTTTTTGTGAATTCCGCTGCCGGGATGGAAGCAATTTCGCTCGCATTCACGAACCACAGACCACCCTTGCAATAGCGAAAAATGTCAGAACTTTCCGGCATTCCTTCGATACCAAGGTGGATTCCGACGCTTCTAAATGTTTCAAAAGCACCGTCTTTGATCTGCGCAATGTCATCATTTGCAACCAAAAGGATTAATGCATCCTTCAAATTTGGTTGCGCTTCAAATAGGTGGATTATCCGATTGAGTGCAGCGCGTTCGTTGAGTGATGCGGCGCCGATAGAGCAATATAGTGACGATTTAGCGGGAACGTGGCTCAATAACTGTCGTGCCGCTTTGGCCGCTGCAAAAAGTAACTGATAGTCAAATTCCACACGATTAACTTTGGTTTTTGCCGCAAGACGTCGGGTGTTACGGCCGCCAACTTGTGCAAACGCGAGATAGCCGCGCACATCTGCCGAAGGCATTTCGAATATCGGCTCTAGGCTGAGCGGCAATTTATTAGCAATGACGGCGTCGAACAGCAATTGCTCGTCATAGTTAGGCTTTAACAAATTCTCGTCTTTGCCCCCTGCCTTGGCATCGGACAAACTGTTCGCAGGCGCTATTTTTTTCAATGTAGTTGTGGATCGAGCAGCCCGTATCTCATTGATTAAAATAGGTTCTTCGGCCTTACTGTCCTCGCCCTCCCGGTTTGATGAGCGCGCATCCAGCGCGGCAAGTGTCATGACCAAGCGGGCATGATCCCCATCATGGCGTCGCTCCAGGCGGTCCACCGCGTTTTCAACCAACAGCGATAGCTTTGCCGTTTCTTGCCGCGCCCGAGCCGCCAAGGCGAACGCGATGATTGCGCCAGCCAATCCCAAAACGCACAGGCCACCGAGGATAAGCATAGAAATCTCTGGCGCTGAAGTGTGGTTTTGCCATGCCAGAACCACTCCTCCTATAGCGGCGCAAATTACCGCTAAGCCACCGATTTTATTGACAAAACTCACAGATGCCCCGCCCGCATAGTTAATGAATGGTTTAAATATCACATGAAGTTTGCGCAAACGAAAGCGAAAGCTGGTGACAGGGTGAAGAGGTTCAGTTAATCCGGCACAGGATAGAAAATGCGGACGCTAAAATGAAGTTTATCTCCAAACTAGATGAGATTACCGACGATTATGATGTCATTTTAAGCGACGTCTGGGGCGTGGTGCACAATGGGGAGTGGGCCTTTGAGGAAGCGTCTGCAGCGCTTATTCGCGCACGGGAAAGGGGTAAAGCTGTTGTTTTAATTACGAATTCTCCGAGACCTCATGCAGGGGTAATTGCTCAATTGGCGGGCCTCGGCGTACCAGAAATCGCGTGGGACCGCGTGGTGACTTCCGGCGATGTGACACGGGATTTGATTTCTGCCGGCCCGAAGAAAATTTTCCACATCGGCAGTGACCGTGACTTGTCATTGTACGATGGCACCGGCGCAGAGCTTTCGGAAGAGCAAGAGGCGCAAGCCATTGTTTGCACTGGGCTTTTTGACGACGAGACCGAAACGCCGGATGACTATGCGGATCTTTTGGAGCGATTGCGCTCCCGCAATTTGCCCTTCATTTGTGCCAATCCAGACATTGTGGTGGAGCGCGGGACGCGAATGATCTGGTGCGCAGGGGCAATTGCCCGTGCTTACGGATTATTGGGGGGACGCACATTTGTGGCGGGCAAACCACATGCACCGATCTATGAATTAGCGCTGCGTGAGGCACGGGAAGTAACAGGACAACCTGTTGATTTGAAACGTGTTTTAGCGATTGGTGACGGGCTATTGACCGACGTAAAAGGTGCGGTAAATCAGGGGCTGGATCTGCTTTATGTATCCTCCGGCATCCACGCCAAAGAATATGGTGTGCATGGCAAACCGGACGTAGCACAGCTACAAAATTGGCTTAAAGGCCATGGCGTTTTGCCTGTAGCAACCATGCCATATTTGAGTTAAGTAACTGAAATGATTGCGCGAATTACTGACCTTACAAAAGTGCCAAGCGACCTGACCGGGGGCGTGGTGGCGATTGGGAATTTTGACGGGGTGCATCGCGGGCACCGCGCTGTTCTGGACCGTGCCTTGGAGATTGCAGCGGCGACCAAAAAGCCGCCGCTGGTCCTGACTTTTGAGCCGCACCCGCGCACAGTTTTCGCCCCAGACGCGCCAGTATTTCGCTTAACGTCTGCGCCAATGAAGGCCAAGCTATTGGAATCATTGGGGTTTCATGGTGTAGTCGAACAGCCGTTCTCGCGTGAATTTGCCAGCCATACAGCCGAACAATTCATCGAAACCATCCTGATTTCCGGCCTCAAAGTCAGCCATGTGGTGACCGGTTTTGACTTCCACTTCGGGAAGGGTCGCCAAGGCGGTCCGGCATTCCTGATTGAGGCGGGCAAGCGCCATGGGTTTGAGGTGAGTTTGGTCGATGCTTTCCGCGATGAGGGCGCATCGGTTGTGTCTTCCAGCCGGATTCGTGATTGTTTGGCAGAGCGCCAAGTCGTTGACTCTAATGGTTTATTAGGCTACCACTATACCGTATCAGCCCCTGTTGTGGGCGGCAAACAGCTGGGCCGGACGCTGGACTACCCGACGGCAAATATGGTGCTGGCGCCTGAAAACCGGCTGGCACACGGCATTTATGCGGTGCGGTTCCGCAGGGCCGATGGCTCGCTTTATGATGGTGTGGCCTCGTTTGGGCGCAGGCCGACGGTGGACAGCGATGGCGCGCCGCTGCTGGAAACCTATATGTTTGATTTTGCAGGCGATTTATACGGCGAAACTTGCGAAGTTTCCTTCTTTGGCTATCTGCGGCCTGAGCTGAAATTTGATGGTTTGGATGCGCTTATGGTGCAAATGAAACTGGATGAAGCGGAGGCGCGCGCACTGCTTTCCGGCGTGACGCCGCTGTCAGAATTAGACGCCGCCGTCTGCTTCGCCGCCGCTTGAAAACAGCACGCCAAACGCCCGGAAACCGCACGGAGATGATGCGCCAAGCGCTCGAAATGCGTGCGCGGCAAGCACGGACCTCAATCGAGCCTAAACCAGCAGCCGACTGTCAAACGGATAGCGCCACGTTTCAGAAATTGTGATCGCGGCAGCGTCTGGATGGATGGGATTGATGAGATAGTTAAACGCCTGCGGCATGACCACTGAGGGAACGCGCAGCACAGCGCCTTCATTTTTCAGCGAGAAGGCAGTCCAAATTGCCTGCGTTTCGAACGCATTGATTTTCCAATTTTCGCTGAGAATTTTGGTTTCAATGATGGCAGGCTCGGGCACTTCAATTTTTAGTAATTGATAAGTCTTGGGCAAGCCAATTGAGCGAAAATGCACCATCACTTCGAGCAGCGCCGTGGACGGGTGATCGGCGCAGTAAACGATTGGATAGCCCTTCTCGTTCCAGCGTCCGGGCGCACCCATGCCGCCCTCACCGGAAAGATCGGCAAACTCGGAAATGCGCCAAATGTGCATACTTAAACAAACATGCCAAAGCGGATGCGGATAAGTTCCTCGTCAACCAGCCGCCCGCCTTGCTCAGTCTCCATCAGTTCAATCGGCACGGCCTCTTCCAGCGCGGCGCAGGGCTGGCGTAACCACCGCTGGGCTTGCTCTGCGTCACCAAACACGTCGGCAGCATAGTTTGAAATGCGCTGCATTCTGATAACCCGATCCGCCTCCACAACAGACAGCTGCTCATTGTTGGCTTCGCGGCGCTGCAAGGTGCGGCGGGGGGCGACGATTTTGTATAGCTCATCATTGGTAAACCCGCGCTTACGCAAATCATCAAGATCGCTGGGCATAATCACGGGGCGGGCGAGGGCATAGGCTGAGGACATTTTCATCTCCCAAATTTCATTATGGCCATTTGCGCACAAATATATGCGCATTTGGCCAAGAATGCAAATCAGCTTTATTCGCCGTGCGGTTTCGGCTAAGGGAGCGCCATGTTTCTGTCGTTCAAAATAATTACCCGAATTATTCGCCCGGCTTCGCGCTAAGTCGCGACGTCCGGGAACTTGCCTTTGCGGCGCAAACCTCTCAAAAGCTAAAACCTGATTTGCCGTGCGAAACCGCATGGCCCCAAAACCAATCCAATTGGAAATAATAATGTCCGAACCAATCGATTATTCAAAGACGCTCAATCTGCCAGTCACCAATTTCCCGATGCGCGCGGGCCTGCCGGAAAATGAACCCAAGATCATTGAGCGCTGGCACGAGATGGACCTTTATAAGCGTCTGCGCGAAGATGCGGCCGGGCGGCCAAAATATGTGCTGCACGATGGCCCGCCTTACGCCAACGGCAATTTGCACATCGGCCATGCGCTGAACAAAATCTTGAAAGACGTCATCACCCGCTCGTTCCAAATGCGCGGGTTTGATAGCAACTATGTGCCCGGTTGGGACTGCCACGGCCTGCCGATTGAATGGAAAATCGAAGAGCAATATCGCGCCAAGGGCAAGAATAAGGACGAGATCGAAATCAACACCTTCCGCAAGGAATGCCGCGAGTTTGCCACCCACTGGGTGGGCGTGCAGTCCGCCGAGTTCGAGCGCCTCGGCGTGACGGGCGATTTCAAAGACCCGTATTTGACGATGAATTTCAAAGCCGAGTCCAAAATCGCAGGCGAGCTAATGAAATTCGCCATGACCGGACAATTGTATCGAGGCTCCAAGCCCGTGATGTGGAGTGTGGTGGAGCGCACAGCGCTGGCCGAGGCCGAGGTCGAGTACGAGATGTATGAGAGCGACACGGTTTGGGTGAAGTTTCCGGTAGTCCGTGGGGTTCGAAATACCATAGACGCCTTCATCGACCGTCGCGCTCCGAGTAATGCCGAAGTCGCACCCCCATTGGTTCTGGAGGAGGCGTCTATCGTAATCTGGACCACTACGCCATGGACGATGCCAGGCAACCGCGGGATTTCATATTCTTCGAAGGTTGCTTACGGCCTTTACCAAGTGGCCTCCGCAGAAAACTCCTTTGGACCACAGGCTGGTGAGAAGCTGGTTTTTGCAAAGTCTTTGGCAGCAGGTTGCGCAGAGAAGGCCAAGATTGTGCTTGAACTAGTGCGCGATGTGACGGCGGACGAGTTAGCAGCAATCGTTTGCGCTCACCCACTCCGCGACCTCGGCTACACTTTCGATGTCCCTCTCCTAGACGGCGAGCACGTCACTGACGACGCGGGCACGGGCTTTGTCCACACCGCGCCATCGCATGGCCGCGAGGACTTTGATATTTGGACGCAGAACGCCAGCAAGCTGGAAGCGCGCGGTATTTCCTCTGCCATTCCGTTTCCGGTGGATGATGCAGGATTTTATACCAAGGATGCACCGGGCTTTGGGCCGGACCGCGAGGGCGGGCCAGCGCGGGTTATCGACGACAATGGCAAAAAGGGCGATGCAAACGAGGCTGTGTTCAAGGCGCTGATTGCCGCCAACAACCTCTTCGCCCGTGGCCGTGTAAAGCATGAATATCCGCATTCATGGCGCTCGAAAAAGCCGGTAATTTTCCGCAACACGCCGCAATGGTTTGTGCATATGGATAAGCCAACGGCGGCTATCAACGGCACGCTGCGCGACGTATCGCTGGCGGCAATCGAGGCTACGCGCTTTGTGCCCGCAGGCGGCAAGACGCGGCTGAATGCGATGATCGCTGGACGGCCGGACTGGGTGCTTTCACGCCAAAGAGCTTGGGGCGTGCCGATTTCGGTGTTCCGCCACAAGGAAACCGGACAGGTTATCCCCGGCGAAGGCTTTAACGCCTCCCAAGAACTGGCAGACCGCATCACGGCGGCATTTGCCGTTGAGGGCGCGGACGCTTGGTATAAGGACGGCGCGAAGGAGCGTTTCCTTGGCGGTTTCGTCGATAATCTCGATGATTGGGACCAAATCAAAGACATTCTCGATGTATGGTTTGATTCAGGCTGCACGCACGCCTTCTGCTTGGAAGAGCGTCCGGATTTGAAATGGCCAGCGGATTTATATCTTGAAGGCTCCGACCAGCATCGCGGTTGGTTCCATTCTTCCTTGCTCGAAAGCTGTGGCACGCGCGGCCGCGCGCCCTATGATGCCGTGCTGACCCATGGCTTTGTGATGGCCGAGGACGGCAAGAAAATGTCGAAGTCTTTGGGCAATGTCGTGGCGCCGCAGGATGTCATCAAAACCTCCGGCGCGGATATTTTGCGCTTGTGGGTGGCAACGTCCGACTATTCCGAAGACCTGCGCATCGGACCTGAAATTTTGAAAACGGCAGTGGATGCCTATCGCAAATATCGCAACACCATGCGCTGGATGCTGGGCACGCTGGCCCATGATGAAGGCACGGTAACGCCCGTGAAGGACATGCCTGAGTTGGAGCAATATATGCTGCACCGCTTGTCTGAGCTCGATGAAGTGGTGCGCAAGGGCTACGATGCTTTTGAATTCCGCAAGGTGACGAAAGCCCTGATGGATTTCATGGTGGTGGAGCTTTCAGCCTTCTACTTCGATATCCGCAAAGATGCGCTTTATTGCGAAGCGCCGTCGAGCGCCAAGCGCAAGGCTTCGCTCGAAGTCGTGCGCCATATCTTCGATTGTCTGGTAAAATGGACCGCGCCGCTGATGCCGTTTACCACGGAAGAAGCATGGGGCGACCGTTACCCTGACAAGATATCCGTGCATCTCGAACAGTTCCCGACCATCGCTGGTGACTGGCAGAATGGCGAACTGGCACAAAAGTGGACGGTTATCAAAAACGTCCGCCGTGCTGTGACCGGCGCTCTCGAACTGGAACGCGCGCAAAAGCGTATCGGTTCCTCGCTGGAAGCCGCGCCAACCATCTATGTTGAGATGGATGAAGCGGCGCTTGCCGTGCTGCGCGAGACGGACTTGGCCGAGATCTGCATCACATCCGGCGCAATGCTGGAAGTGGGCGCAGGGCCGGAAGGTGCGTTCCGCTTGGATGATCTGAAGAACGTTGGCGTGGTATCACACGCTGCCACAGGCACCAAGTGCGCGCGCTCATGGCGCTACACCGATGATGTGGGATCAGACGCCGCCTATCCGGATGTCTCCGCCCGCGATGCTGCCGCGCTGCATGAGTTGAAGGCGCTGGGCAAGTTATAAAGGGTTGATTGTGGTAATGGAAAGAAACATTGTCGCAATCGCATCGATGCGCTAAAAGCGGCCATGCAATTGCCGGATTTTGCGGTAATGGGCTTGTCTAGTATTAGTGAAGTTTCTGTTTGGCGGTAGCAAATGACGATGAATTCAGTCCGGTTGACCAAAATCTTAGCGCAAACGACTGCGATTGCCGCGCTGTTTGCGATCAGTGGCTGCATGTCATCGCCGACTTATGGCACGGGCGTGACATCAAGTGACCAGCTTATGCAGGACGTGAGCAGTTCATTTTCGCTCAAGCCAAAAACTGGACCGAAAATTGTCTATGAACCTCGTCCGGATATTTTGAAGGATGGCGCTGCCAAAGGCCTTCCCGCGCCCCAGGAAAGCGTGACCAAGACGGCTGGAGTGTGGCCGGAATCGCCGGAAGAGAAGCGCGCCCGTCTTCGCCAACAGGCAACCGACGCGCAGGGTGATCCCACATTTGTACCAACCATTCAAAGCGATGGTACAGGTGTCGCAACGGCGTCTGCAAGCACTGGTAATCCGAATGATGATCGTAATGCACGAAAACATGTTGTTGATGGTGCAGATCTTTCTGCGCGGGTAAAAGCAGGCCGTGTTCAAAACGCAACCGGTTCCCCCACCAAGCGAACGACCTTAAGCGAGCCGCCTCTGGATTATCGCCAACCGGCAACCACTGCCACTTATGGTGATGTAGGCGAAGACGAGGCCAAGAAAGAACGCCGTTTGCGGGCCGAAGCTAAAAAAGGCAAAGGCGGTAAATCTTTCAAAGACTACATCCCTTGGCTCTAATCTCTTCGTTGCCTGAAAAACTCTTTTAATATCTCTGCAGATTGCCGCTCATCGATGCCGGAATAGACTTCCGGCGAGTGATGGCACGTTTGTTGACTGAAAAAGCGCGGCCCGTTTTCAACTGCGCCGCCCTTCAAATCCGCAGCGCCAAAATATAGCCGCCCAAGCCGTGCAAACGAAATCGCCCCCGCGCACATCGCGCAAGGCTCCAGCGTGACATAAAGATCGCAGCCGGTTAATCGTTCAGTTTCAAGCACTTGGCAGGCAGCGCGGATAGCCAGCACTTCGGCATGAGCCGTCGGATCGCTCATTTCGCGCGTCCGGTTTCCGGCAGACGTAACCAGATTTCCAGCCCGAACAATGACCGCGCCAACCGGAACCTCGCCGCGCAGCGCTGCGGCCCGCGCCTCACCAAGCGCAATTTCCATGAAACTCAGGCCAGTTTTATCCAAAATATCCGTTTTCCCGCTCGATTCTGACAGGTCAACCTGATAGGGAACCCTCAACAAAAGGCAATATCACATAATGACAAACGACAACGACAAACCGCGCGCCCCGCGCAATAATGATCGCCCGCGCGATGGCGCACGTGGTGGCACCGGCCCGCGCAAACCCTTTGAAGAGCGCGGCGAGCGCCCACGCCAATCCTACGAAGAGCGCAAAGCCGCGTCTGCACAAGGCGAAGCACCGCGCATTCCCGAAGGCGAGCGCATCGCCAAGCGCTTGGCCCGCGCCGGTATTTCATCGCGCCGCGATGCAGAACTTTTGATCGCTGATGGCCGCGTGTCCGTAAACGGCAAGGTGCTGACCAGCCCGGCGTTTAACGTGCAGCAGAATGATAAAGTGAGCGTTGACGGGCAATTGCTGCCGGGCGTGGAGCGCACACGGCTCTGGCTTTATAATAAGCCGGCTGGTCTCGTGACAACCGCGAAAGATCCAGAAGGCCGCCAGACAGTGTTCGAAGCGCTGCCGGAAGGTCTGCCACGGGTTATTTCCGTTGGCCGTCTCGATATTAACACCGAAGGCCTGCTGCTTTTGACCAATGATGGCGGAGTTGCCCGCATCTTGGAACTGCCAGCCACTGGCTGGCTGCGCAAATACCGCGCCCGCGCTTTCGGCAAGGTCACGCAAGAACAGCTAACCGCGCTGAAAGACGGCATCACCATTGATGGTGTTTTCTACGGCGCGATTGAAGCGGTGCTGGACACGGTGCAAGGCTCCAACGTGTGGATCACACTCGGTCTTCGCGAAGGCAAAAACCGCGAAGTGAAGAACATTCTCGGCGCGCTCGGCCTCTCGGTAAACCGCCTCATCCGCATTTCCTTCGGACCGTTCCAACTGGGCGATTTGGAAGAAGGCTCTGTGCAAGAGGTCAATGGCCGCACACTGCGCGACCAGCTTGGTGAACGCCTGATTGAAGAATCCGGCGCGAACTTTGAAGCGCCGATTTATAATGATTTCTCTAATCAACCAGTGCAGGGTGACTATGCCCGCAGCGACAGCCGCGTTTCAAACGAGCCGGAGCGCCCGCAGCATCGCCGTCAGGGCGACTGGGTTGGCGGTTACGAAAACCCGATTGTAAAGCATCAGCCGCGCAAGACCAAGGAAAAGCCGACAGATACAGAAAACGCAGTGCCAAAGCGCCCCAATCGCTCGGCAAATGTGTGGCGGGCACAGGGCGCAAAGCCACTAGGGCCTGAAAAACTATCAGAACCAGTCGGCCGTTACGGCGGGCGCGGTGGCAGCCGTACCGGCGAGCCAGACCGCGTGACAACACGCAGCGCAAACTTCCGCAATGCCAGTGCTACAGGTCAGCGCGACAGCGAAAAGCGCGAATGGAAGCCACGCGAAGGCGGCGATGAACGCCCGAAACGCGAATATACCCCGCGTAGCGACAAGCCCTACGGCGAGCGCACATCTCCA
The DNA here is from genome assembly GCA_043744175.1 of Phyllobacteriaceae bacterium. Classification (GTDB taxonomy): domain Bacteria; phylum Pseudomonadota; class Alphaproteobacteria; order Rhizobiales; family Rhizobiaceae; genus JANMEX01. The sequence continues at coordinate 4,902 of JAYTVD010000132.1, read as the reverse complement.
TTCAGCGGCGAAAAGCGCGAATATAAGCCGCGCGAAGGTGGCACGGGCGAGGATCGCCCGAAGCGTGCCTACGCGCCGCGCGGCGATAAGCCGTTTGGTGACCGTCCACCGCGCCCGGCGGGAGATCGTCCTTTCGGCGACCGTCCAAAGCGTTATGAGGGCGCAAGCGCTTCCGGCGAAAAGCGCGAATACAAGCCGCGCGATGGCGGCGATGACCGGCCTAAGCGCGACTATGCACCGCGCGGTGATAGACCCGCAGGCGATCGTCCAGCACGCCCTGCCGGTGACCGCCCGTTCAGCGACCGGCCAAGGCGTTACGAGGGTGCAAACCCGACGCCCCGCGATGACAGCAGCGCAGGTGAGCGTAAGCCATGGGAAGGCGCATCCAGCAAGGATCGCCAGAACAAGGTATTCGGCAAACGCGATGATAATGCTGGCGAGCGGCCCAAACGCGAAGGCCCAAATCGTTTTGAAGGCGGCAAGCCTTTTGGTGCAAAACCTTATGCTGGCAAGCCATCCGGCGGGCGTCCTTCTGGCGGCAGGCCAACAGGCGGCGGCAAACCCTTCGGCGGCAAGCCGCGCGACAAGGCGTAAATCTTGCGGATCGTTGGCGGCGAGTTTCGGGGGCGGACATTAACCGCGCCCGAAACCAATAATATCCGCCCGACCACAGACCGCGTGCGCGAAAGCCTGTTTAATGTGCTGCAACATGCGCAAGGCTCGCCCTTGGATGGAACCCGTGTGCTCGATCTTTTTTGCGGCACGGGCGCACTGGGCATTGAGGCCATATCGCGCGGCGCAAAATTTTGTTTGTTTGTGGATGATGGTGCGGAATCGCGCGGCATTGTGCGCACCAACGTCGAAGATTTCGGCCTGACAGGCCGTTCCAAAATATACCGCCACGATGCGACAGACTTAGGCCCGTCCGGCACAATGGGCAGGTTCGATCTGGTTTTCGCCGACCCGCCCTACCGCAAAGGCCTTGGCGAAAAGGCACTTCTCTCCGCCGCCGCCAACGGTTGGCTGAATGACGGTGCCATCATTGTGTTGGAAGAAGCCGCTGATGCAACGGTGGATTTGGACCCGTCCTTCACCCTGTTTGACGAACGGCCTTATGGCGATACAATCATCCGGCTTGCCCGCTGGGCGGGAATTTGATGAGTTTGCCACAAAAAAGGCGCGGCTATGAAAAATACTGTTGCCATGACGAAAAGCAAAGTTACCAAAACCAAACCGACCAACACTGAGATCGTAAAATCGGGGTCAAGCGACCCAACATTTGCCGTTGCCTTCGGCGGTGGCGGCGCGCGCGGGCTGGCGCATATTCACATCATCGAAGTGCTGAATGAACTTGGCATCACACCTGTTGCCATTTCCGGCTCGTCCATCGGCTCCATCATGGGCGCCTCAATGGCCTCTGGTATGAGCGGCCAAGAGGTGCGTGATTTCACGCTTTCGGTTTTGACCAATCGCGTGGAAGTGATGAACCGCCTCTGGAAGCTACGCCCCGGCGGGCTAGGCGGTCTCATCGGGCAGGGCTGGAAATTCAGCCAGTTTGATATTGAAAAGATCGTTGAAAGCTTCGTGCCGCAAAATTTGGCGCGAGATTTCAGCGAATTGAAAATCCCGTTCACCGCCATCGCGACAGACTATTACGGCCAGAAACCGCACATCATGGAAAGTGGAGACTTGCGCTCCGCAATCGCCGCCTCGGCGGCAATTCCGGGTGTTTTCAAACCAGTGAAGCGTGATGAGCGCATATTGATTGACGGTGGCATTTGCGACCCCGTGCCATTCGAGATTCTGTCGGGCAAGGCAGATCACATCATAGCGATTGATGTTGTCGGCTTTCCCGATGGCGACGAGGCGAAAATGCCGGGAACCATCGATATATTGTTTGGCACCAGCCAATTGATGATGCAGTCGATCATCAGTCTGAAGCTGAAAAGCGGCCATCCGTCAATTTTTCTGCGTCCGCCAGTGAATGATTACCGCGTACTGGATTTCCTCAAAGCCAAGACAATATTGGAGCGTACGGCAACCGTGCGCGATGAGCTGAAGCGGGCGATAGAGGCAGTGCACCAGCATCATGGCAAAGGCGTTTAGCCCAACGTCGAAGCCTTACCCGTTGAAAATGGCGAATTGCCCGCCATTGCGGGCGCTAGCGAAACCTCTTCCGGATTACGCTTTTCGACGGTTTTTAGCACTCTAAAGCACACGATAACAGCGGCAATTCCGAACACGGCGGAGCCTATGCCAGAGCCTGCCAGCGCGCCGTTTAGCCCATACCATTTAGCGCCCAGCGTCACGAAGGGGATAACGCCAAGCGTGGCGCGGCTCCAGTTTGAGACCGTTGAATAGAGCGGGAAACCGAGATTGTTAAACGCGGCGTTGGCCACGAACAACATGCCGTTAAACAGGAAGCTGCCCGCCACGAACAGGCAGTAAAACGCGATGAAATCACGGGTCGCACCAGTCGCGCCGAATATGTTGCTGATCTGGTTATGCAGCAGTGCCAATAGCAGCCAGACTGCCAACACATAGACGACGACAACCGAAAAACTATCGCGCATAGTTTGCTGGATGCGGTCAAACTTGCGAGCACCGAGATTCTGGCCAAGTATTGGTCCCACCGCACCTGAAAGCGAGAATATAACGCCGAAGGCAACGGGCGTAATACGCCCGACAATCGCCCATCCGGCCACGGCATCATCGCCATAAGGCGCGATGGCGCTCGTCAAAAACGCATTGCCGATTGGCGTGGCTAGCTGGGTCATGACGGCAGGCAAGCCGATGGCGAAGTAGGGTTTTGCTGATTCCATCAACATTGCGCGGGTGGGGATGGTCACCATTTTGTGGATGTTGATAACACCGTAAATACCCACGCCGCACAGCACGAGGCGCGAAATTACCGTGACAATTGCCGCGCCATCAATGCCAAGTTTGAAGACAAAAATGAAAATCGGATCAAGCGCAGCCGTCGTCGCGCCGGCAATCAGCGTCACATACATCGAACGTTTGGCGTCACCCTTGGCACGCAGTAGGCCCGCGGCACTCATGCCAATAGCAACCAGCGGCATGGACGGCACGACGATGTACATAAAGCGAACCGCGATATCCAAAGTCTCGCCAGTCGCGCCGAGCATTTTCGTCAACGGCGTCACGAATAGCAGCATCAGCAGAGATAAAATTGCCGTCGAAACGCCAATCAGCAAAAGTCCCGCGCCGCCAAGCTGGCTGGCCTGATGGGTATCCCCCCGCCCGAGTGCACGGGACACTTGGGCAGTGGTGGCGATGGTAAGACCGATGGCCACAGATGTCAGGAAGAACATCAATGTGCCGGAATAACCGATGGCAGCAGCGAGTTCTTTGTGGCCGAGCTTTGAGATATACAAAAGGTTCAGCACATCCACCATGAACACGGCGATGAGCCCGATGGAACTGGTAGCGGTCATAACCAAAACATGGCGCAGCGTGGAGCCGGTGACAAAGCGGGGCGTTTGGGATTCAGCCAAAATGGAAAACCGTTCTTGAATGGAATTGTGATTGAAAAAAATCTGGTCGAAACTACAATATTAGCACCTTGAATTGTATGCTAGATATAAGACAATGCTGCTTTGTATTCCAGCTCTGTTTAGTGGATATTCGCGCGAGTGAGGGTGGCAGGGCAAGGTAAATTTCAAAATGAAAGAAAGTGGGCGAAGCATTTTGAAAGGCGGGCATGCACCAGAAACATTGAGTCTTTTAGAGGCGGCAGCGGATCAATTTTCGGACGACACCGCACTCCTCAACGCTATCGCCGCATGGGACGAGCGCCTGACCGCTGTCGCGAAGAGGTTTATAGCAAGTGGCGATGATACAGCCCAGCGTGAACCATTGTTTGATATTGAAATTGGTAGCGTCGCGCCGGAAGCCGAAGAGCGAGTGATTGGCTTGCTGCGCCTCGAACAGCGTCGCCGCCCGATACTTAGTCATGGTTCAGCAGCCTTTGCGTTGGATAAAAATGCCAAGATCATTGTTGCCAATGAAATGGCCAGAGACCAGCTTTCGCTTCGCGATGGGCAGCGGTTCGACGACAATCTGGTGGACCCGCTTTTCCGTTCAGTTATGCCAATTCTCTATGCCGCACTCAATGAAGCCCGTGTCGAAACGTTGAGCAAAATCGTCCGCATCGGTTCTGGCGAAACCGGGCAAACACTGTTCGAAGCCCGCGCGACAAATCAAGCGGGAACAGAAGATCCGTGGATTATTTTTCGAAAGATTGGAATTAACCTCACCACCCAGGGCGCGCAGTTTGTCAGTGAGGCCTTTGATCTAACCGAGTCTGAAATCGCCGTTATTCGCCTGATTATGGATGGTTGCAGCACCAAAGTGATCGCCACACGCCGTGCGACGGCCGAGGCGACTGTGCGCTCGCAGCTCAAATCCATATTCGCCAAAACAGGCACCAGCGGGCAGACGGAACTGCTGCGCATTGTCTCTGGTATTTCGCTGTTTCAGGCGTCGAGACAATCCGGCATTGGAGCGCGGGAAATGCCTTCATCGAGGCAAGAGGAGGGCACGAAGCGGCTTATCCGCATTTCCGGCGGCCACACCATTGAGATTGATGAAAGTGGTGACCCTTCAGGAAAGCCATTCCTATCGCTTCACGGCCTGTTTCTCGGCTATAGTTTCCCTAGCGTGGCCGAAGGGCTCTTAGTGTCCCATGGCCTGCGCCGCATTGGCTTGCTGCGTCCCGGCTTCGGACGTTCCACGCCAGTCGATTCTAACAACAGCATGGCCGATACAGTCAGCAAATTTATCGAAGTAATGGACGCGCTGAATATAGAAAAATGCCCGGTGGTGGCCCATGGGTTTGGCGGCGCATATGCCTTCGCGCTGGCACATCATCATCCAGATAGA
>JAYTVD010000131.1:0-17787 GCA_043744175.1 Phyllobacteriaceae bacterium | reverse complement strand
AGGTGTTGCGCACCATAAATTCTTTGAGAATGTCGTTTTGGATCGTGCCCGCCAAATCCTTTTGTGCCACGCCTTGCTCTTCTGCTGCCACAATATACAGCGCCATAATCGGCAGCACAGCGCCGTTCATTGTCATAGAAACGGTCATCTCGCCAAGCGGAATGCCATCAAAAAGCTGGCGCATATCGAGAATGCTATCAATCGCCACGCCCGCCATGCCGACATCGCCTGCCACCCGCGGATGGTCTGAATCATAGCCGCGGTGGGTCGCCAAATCGAACGCTACGGACAGCCCCTTTTGCCCCGCAGCAAGGTTGCGCCGATAGAACGCGTTTGAAGCCTCGGCAGTGGAGAATCCCGCATATTGACGGATAGTCCACGGCTGCTGAATATACATGGTGGGGTAGGGTCCACGCAAAAATGGCGCTGCTCCGGGCCATGTATCGAGAAACGTCAGCCCTGACAAATCTGTTTCACCATAGCTGGATTTAATGGTGATGCCTTCTGGCGTTTGCCACGTTGCTTCCGTTTTTAGGGGCCGCGAAGCGCCGCCGGCTTGCCAGTCAATTTTCGTGAAATCCGGGATCATGATGCCACCTCAAATGCTGCCGCATCGCGAATAACGGGCAGGGCCTCGCAGAAGATCGCGCCCTTCTGTGCCGCTTCTGCCAACGCAGCTTCAAGCGTCGAGACCGCCCGCTCGCTTGTCAACTTATGTGTCGTCGTACCAATTATTGTTCGATTACCGCTGGAAAATGCCGACGCGCGATGTTGTGCTGATAGCGAAACACGAGATTGATATTTGCCAGCCAAAAGGCTGCGCAGAAGCCCGCCTTCGCTTTCGATTGTTTGGAATTCCGCCCACGCCGCAGCGCAGATTTCATCAGTCAACTCATCAATGCTTCCGGAGCCGGAGGAGGGGTCGCCGACAAAGCCCAAATGCGCTTCGTCGCGCAGAATGAGTTGAGTGTTGCGAGCCACGCGCCGCGCGAAGGCGTCCGGCAGGCCGCGCGCCGCAGTGTATGAAAGCACCGAAATAGAGTCAGCCCCGCCAGTAACCGCAGAAAACGCGGCAATCGTGCCACGAAGAATATTGGTTTCAACATCCAGCTTTGTCATCATCCGCATCGAAGTTTCAGCGTGTATTGCGACAGGCTTTGCATCCACTACGCCGCAAAATTCCAAAACCCGCGCCCAAAGCTGGCGCAGCGCACGCAGCTTGGCGGTGGATACAAACTGGTCTTGATCCACCGATACGGCGAAGCCGACATAGGCCGCCGCGTATGATAGCGGCTGTCGCGCCTCAACAAACATCCGCAATTGCGATGCAGCGACGGAGAGGATTGCCCCAAGTTCCTGCGCTTCACTTGCCCCTGCATTATGATAAGTGCGGCCATCGGCTTCAAACAAAACGCCCTGAATATTGGCCGCAAATAGCCCTGATAATGATTGCGGAAACGAGGCCTCGAGCGCCTCAATACTCATGTTTTTTGTGCCACTAAAGCCAAAGCTGGAAGCCGGATCTATGCCCAGCGAAAGCTTTACGCTGCTCAATTCACCTCCACGATTGCGGAAGTAATCAACCAGCCATTCTGCCGTTGTACGCGCTGCTGGATGCGGGTCGATGCGCAGCATTAAATTTGTCAGCGCCAACGGATCTAGTACCGCCGCAATTGTTTCTTTTGAAACCGGCAGGCCGTAGCCAAACGCATTTGGTGCGCCTTCAAACACCAGCGAAATGCCAGTCGCGCCGCCGGAAACATCTTCTGCAGCTTGACTTGCGGCCCGCGCCAGATTCGTGTCATCCACACGCTGGCAAATTGCCCAGTTTTTCTGCCGCTGAAATAGGGGAACAGCATCCACCTTGCGCGGCAAAATAGGGGCAATCTTCAAACCATCGTCGGTGAATGAAGTAAGCGCTGTGTCAACATCGCCGCCCTTCAAAGCCTTGGCCGCAAGTGCTCGCCAACTCGCCTCGCTTTGCGCGGCAAAGTCCGTTTGGGTCAGGATAGCCGGGTCCATAGTCGCTCCGCTTTTAGCTTAATTGTCTATCCTTGTAGGACGGCGTAAACAAAGCGGCAATGCAACAAAGGTTTCAGATGGAGCAAAAAAATAGGGCGGCAAAAGCCACCCTATTTATTTTATATTAGAAAAAACTTAGATAAACTGGCCAAGACCGGGAATGGACGCCACAACTTCATCAATCGGGCCGTCGCCAGCCTTTTCGCGGGCAAAGCGGATGGTTTCTTTGGCAACACCGCCAATTTCGCCCATGCCCATGCCCATTGCCATCAATTGGGTGCCAAGGCCCATAACGCCGCCCATAAATCCGGGCTTATAGGCGGCATCGGCCATCATTTTGTCTGCGCCGGGCATTGCGGCGATCAATTCGCCCACTTTGCCCGCAGGGCCTTCGGCCTGCAAAAAACCGAGGATGAGGCCGACAGAACGCTCTGCCTTTGCCTGATCTAATCCAATATTTGTAACAATGCGCTGCACGAGTTCGTTCATGGGGGCCTCTAAAAATCTAACGTTTACGTCATATGCACAATCTCCCTAAATTATACAAGCTGCTAATACGTTAACTTGGGCATTGTTCTATTCCACGTCGCCGATTATATCGGACAGGGACTTTTGATTTGAATGGGAAAAGCGAATGCTCGAAGACGGAAAACTCTTTATAGGTGCCAGCCGCAAACCGGATGACAGCATTCAGCGCGGCGAATATTTGGCGCTTAAATATGGCAACCGCCACGGCCTCATTACGGGCGCGACGGGAACGGGTAAAACCGTTACGTTGCAAATTTTGGCCGAAGCCTTTTCTAACGCGGGCGTGCCGGTTTTCGCCGCCGATATTAAGGGCGATTTGTCCGGCGTCGCCGCCATGGGCGAGCAAAAGGATTTTCTGGTCAAACGCGCGGAAGCCATCGGCCTCAAGCCATATGAAAACCAAGAATTTCCAGCCATTTTCTGGGATTTGTACGGCGAGCAGGGCCACCCGATCCGCGCCACCGTATCTGAAATGGGTCCGCTGCTCCTCTCACGCCTGATGAACCTTTCGGATGCGCAAGAAGGCGTATTGAATATCGCGTTCCGCTTGGCTGATGAAGAGGGCATGTTGCTGCTCGACCTCAAAGACCTGCAAGCCATGCTCACCGAAGTCGGCGAGCGCTCCAAAGAATTGCAATTGCGCTACGGCAATGTTTCCAAGGAATCCGTTGGCTCCATCCAGCGCTCGCTGCTAGTGTTGGAAGATCAAGGCGGCGATAAATTCTTCGGTGAACCGGCACTGAATATTGCTGATATTATCCGCACCACACCAGATGGGCGCGGCGCGATCAACATTCTTGCCGCCGATAAGCTGATGATGAACCCGCGCCTCTACGGCACGTTTTTGCTCTGGCTGCTGTCCGAGCTGTTTGAAGTGATGCCGGAAATTGGCGATCCTGAAAAGCCAAAGCTGGTGTTCTTTTTTGATGAAGCCCATCTGCTTTTCAATGAAGCGCCAAAGGCATTGCTGGAGCGCATTGAACAGGTCGTGCGCCTCATCCGTTCTAAGGGCGTCGGCGTTTATTTCATCACGCAAAACCCGCTGGATATTCCCGAAACTGTTCTTGCTCAGCTCAGCAACCGTTTTCAGCACGCGCTGCGCGCCTATTCGCCGCGCGAAACCAAAGCGGTGAAAGTAGCGGCTGAAACCTTCCGCCCAAATCCTGATTTCGATACTTACGAAGCCATTATGAAGCTCGGCACGGGTGAGGCGCTCGTATCCACCCTGGAGGACAAAGGCATCCCATCAATGGTTCAGCGCACACTGGTGCGCCCGCCCGCAGGCCATCTTGGCGCTATCACTCCGGCACAGCGCCAATCCGTTATGAATAACAGCCCGTTGGCGGGTCAATATGACAAGACGATTGACCGCGAATCTGCTTTTGAAACGCTGCAAAAGAAAATCATCGGTCGCAGCGCATCGGATCAAGCTCCAGCCGAAGCACCGGCATCCACAGGTGGCGGCTGGCATCTGCCGGATTTTGGCGGTAGCAGCGGAACAACTGCGAAGCCTCGCGCCTCCAACCGTCAAACTGTAACCGAAGCGGCCATGAAGTCTGTAGCACGTTCGGTGGCGTCGTCACTAGGCCGAGCACTAGTGCGCGGCATTTTGGGTAGCTTGTCACGATAAGACTATGCACCAAAATTGCCCAATCAATTGTTGGGCAATTTTACGCCGTAATCGGCAATGGTGAAAACTCGTCAAGAACAACGACCGGCGCCTTGGGTGGGACGCGGCTGTGCAGGTCGATAATGTCCTGATTCATCAGGCGCACACAGCCTGATGACGCCTTCTTGCCGATGCTTTTCCATTCCGGTGAACCATGGATGCGATAGAGTGTGTCCACGCCATTTTGATAAATATAGAGCGCGCGCGCACCCAATGGGTTTTTCAACTCGCCCGGCATACCGCCATTTTCGGCAGAATATTTCGCAAGCTTTGGATCGCGCTCTATCATCTCGGCAGGTGGTGTCCATGTCGGCCACTTGGCACGGCGTTCGATGTTTGCACTGCCTGACCAGGCAAATCCTTCTTTGCCGATGGCCACGCCATAGCGGATCGCATCCCCAAATGGCATGACCAAATAGAGGAACCGGTTGGCGGTATCCACCACCAGCGTTCCCGGCGCTTGGCCTGTCGGGTCGGGAACCGCTTGGCGATAATATTTAGGATCTATCGTCTTGTAAGGGATCGCTGGCAGCTCAAACTCACCATCGGTCATCGCCGCGTACATCTGCGCTGGCGGCAAATTCACTGGCGCGACATCAACGGGCGGCGGGGCAGGCGGCACATAGGGCAGAGGCGCGGGCTCGACGGGGGCAAGATAGTCAATCGTTGTACATCCGCCAAATGAGGACAGCAAAGCACCACCGCCAATTGCCCGGCCCAGCAATTGTCGTCTGTTCAGTTGAAGAGTGAGTTCGCTGCTATTCATATATCTTCCGCCGGTTTCCCGAAATTAATATCGTCTTCGCCATCAGCGCAGACCTGCATTTCTGCTCATACTAGCACATAAGCCGCGTTTTTCCTGTATTACAATGCTGGCGGGATGAATTCGTTCCCTCTGTTGCCAAAATACAAAATTAAAATTCCTTGCGCCTTCGCGTTGCCCGGCGCATTCATTCTACCTATATAGACAGTTATGAATGCCGTTGAGGTTTGGCCTCGCACCGTGTTCGCCTCTATCCGTCAACCCAAGCTGAGGAGCCTCCCATGGCCTTTACCCTTCCCGAACTTACCTATGATTACGACGCTTTAGCGCCCTTTATGTCGCGCGAAACGCTCGAATTCCATCATGACAAGCATCACAAGGCCTATGTCGATAATGGTAACAAATTGGCCGCTGAAGCTGGTATGGAAAACCTCTCGCTCGAAGAAGTCGTCAAGCAATCCTTCGGCAAAAACGCCCCATTGTTCAATAACGCCGGCCAACATTACAATCACATCCATTTCTGGAAATGGATGAAAAAAGGTGGCGGCGGCAACAAATTGCCAGCAAAGCTCGCCAAAGCCATTGATAGCGATCTTGGTGGCTATGATAAATTCAAGGCCGATTTGATTGCCGCTGGCACAACGCAATTCGGTTCCGGCTGGGCATGGCTTTCGGTCAAGAATGGCAAGCTCGAAATCTCCAAGACACCAAATGGCGAAAATCCATTGGTACATGGCGCGTCGCCAATTCTCGGCGTCGATGTGTGGGAACACTCCTATTACATCGATTATCGCAATGCCCGCCCGAAATATCTGGAAGCATTCGTCGATAGCTTGATCAACTGGGATTATGTTTCGGAAATGTACGAAGCCGCTTCGGCCTGACTATTTCGCCCCGCAATTTAATGAAGCCGCCGCTCATTTTTGGGTGGCGGCTTTTTGTTGACAGGCTGTTCTCTAATCATGGTCGGGGCTTCACGAAACTGTGAACAATATTCGCCAGTGTTTAGTGCAATCTATGCGTGGCGGAGTTGCGCTTATTAACTTGGAGACAGTGATGAAAAAACTATTGCTCGGCATATCAATTTTGGCTTTAACGTCGGTTGTTGCGCTTGCTGGCCCGATTGAAGACCGTCAGGCATTGATGAAGGCAATTGGCAAGACAGTTGGTGGTTTAGCGCCAATTGCAAAGGGCGAAGCACGATTTGATGCCGCCGCCGTTGCCGCCGGCCTTGCCGCACTCAATGAGCATGCCATGAAACTGGATATTGCAGCACTCTTCCCTGTTGGTTCTGAAACAGGCGGAGATACCACAGCTTCACCAAAAATTTGGGAGGACACGGCTGGTTTTACAGCTGCCGCAGACAAACTCAAGGCAGATGTTGCTGCCGCTGTCGCGACGCCAGCCGCAGATCTACCAGCATTTCAAGCCCAGTTCGGCGCGATCGGTAAAGATTGCGGTGCCTGCCACGGTGCCTATCGCGTGAAAAAGGGCTAACTGCATATGATACGCAAGCTCGCCCTCGCAGCGCTGTTTTTGGCCATCGCGGGCGGGCTTGTTTTCTGGTTTATCACAATCCCTAAGACGCTCGACCCGCAGATTATTACAGCCACGCCGGCCGGTGATGTGATGCGCGGCGAAACTATTTTCTGGCAAGGCGGATGCGCCGCCTGCCATGCAAGCGTCGGCTCGAAAGACGCGGAACGGCTGAAGCTCGTCGGCGGACTTGTGCTTAAATCGCCATTCGGCAGTTTCCATGTGCCCAATATTTCCATGGATACGGAAGATGGCATCGGCGCATGGGATTTTGCTAGTTTTGCCAACGCGCTCCAGCGCGGCGTATCGCCCAAGGGCCAGCATTATTACCCGTCGTTTCCCTATTCCTCATACGCCCGCATGACGCTTGGCGATGTCAGCGATCTCTACGCGTTCATGAAAACGCTACCGGCCGTCAAAGGCAAGCAACCGGATCATGAATTGCCATTCCCGTTCAATATTCGTCGTTCGCTCGGCGGCTGGAAATTTCTGTTTTTCAAACAGGAGCCAGTCGTAACGCTCGCCGCTGACGCCTCAGCGCAAGTAAAGCGCGGCCAATATCTTGTCGAAGGCCCCGGTCATTGCGGCGAGTGCCACACCCCGCGCAATCCGCTAGGTGGGCCAAAATTCAGCCAATGGCTCTCCGGCGGACCAAACCCTGAGGGCAAAGGCTTCATACCCAATATAACCAGCGGGCCGGGCGGCATTGAAGCGTGGAGCGAAGACCAAATTGCGTCAATGCTCAAAGACGGTTTCAATCCGGATTTTGATAGTGTCGGCGGCTCCATGACCGATGTCGTCACTAACTGGTCGCACGTGTCGGATGAAGACAGGATCGCAGTCGCGGCCTATTTGAAAGCGATACCGAAATTGGCGGACGGCTATATTGTGCCCGCTACAACCAATTAAAATTTCGGAATTAAGGTAAAGTCTGGGTGATTTCCGGCACGGTTATCGTGGATGCGTGCAACCTCCACACGGGTGTCAGTAACGCAATAGATCACTGAGAATGGTGTGCGGGGTATAAGGATCATTCGAAATTTCGTACCAACAATCCGCCTGCCAGCAAACGGTTTTGACGATAATAATTGTTCCATGGCATCGAAGTGTTCGAGTGCGTTCTTTGCTCCCTCAGAAAACACCCTTTTCATAATATTCGACGAACCAACTTAGACTTGGCTGCGCCGAATCGAGATAGACAATCTCCAACATTCAGGAATTTTCTGGGAAAATATCAGGCTCAGGAAAGGGAAGTGGTTTGCTTGTACCTCTGGCGGCAATCCATTTACGAACAGCCGCAGACGAGACAAAAACTCCCTTGCCAGCTTCCTGCTCCAACCCGTGTACCATATCTCTAAATTGGCTTTTCCGGTCGATATATTCCCGCGCGGCCTGCTGCAAAATGTAGGCGGCAGAGCGGTCTTCAAGCCGCGCTTCGGCCTCCAGCTGTTCTTTCAAGTCGGATTCTATGCGCCGGGAAAACGGAACAGCGGCCATTATCTAACCTCTCGATTGCCTATGCTTTGTAATACGATGTAGCGCACAACGCAATAATAGCAGCAACCCAATAGCCTATTTCTTCCGGCACCATGTCAGCTGCGGTCCGGCGCGGTGATCTGTCTGCGCCCAATATTTCCATGCGATACATTCTGCCTTGGTCTCAAAACAGCGCCACAGAGTAACATGATCATGTCGATCATCACTCAAGAACCGGGCTTCGGCTTCCTCACCGTCAAAAAAACCAACCCAAGTTCCGGGCTTCACATGCGGAAAATTGCACCGTTCACCCTCCACACGCGCTGGCGCGGCCAAGGCGGGTGCGAGCCCGACAGGCAGCGCGGTGGCGATTATCAATGTCAAAACAGCAAGGCGGTTCATAGCAAACCCTCATAACAACAGCATCAATCCTGATGCGGGCGTCCCTTCCCGTATATCAAATCTAGGCTTGAGATAGGCTCTTGCCAACAACTTTCAGCGCAAAGGCGAAAGAATAGGCCACCTCCTCTAGCCTCGAAAATCGCCCCGAGGCTCCGGCATGGCCCGCTGACATATTGACCTTGAACAATACGGGATTGTCGCTGGTTTTCATCTCACGCAACTTGGCCACCCACTTTGCAGGCTCCCAGTAGGTCACGCGCGGATCTGTCAAGCCTGCCACTGCTAAAATCGTCGGGTAGGCTTTGCGGCTCACATTGTCATAAGGCGAATAGGCCGCGATGGTCTTATAGTCCTCAAGCGAGGTAATCGGATTGCCCCATTCCGGCCATTCCGGCGGTGTCAGCGGTAGTGTGTCATCCAGTATCGTTGTCAGGACGTCCACAAACGGCACTTCGGCGATGATGCCCGCAAATAGGTCTGGTGCAATGTTGGCAATTGCCCCCATCAACATACCACCAGCCGAGCCGCCATGTGCCACGATAAGGTCCGGCGCACAGATTTTCTGTGAAACCAGATATTCACCCGCCGTGATGAAATCCTTAAATGTATTCTGCTTTTTGTCACGCTTGCCTTCATCGTACCAACGGTAGCCACGATCCTTGCCACCGCGAATATGCGCCAGCGCATAAACAAACCCGCGATCCACCAGCGATAGACAGCTCGTGCTGAACGCTGCCGGAATGGAGTGCCCATAAGCACCATAGCCATAAAGCAACAGCGGCGCGGTGCCGTCCAGTTTTGTTGTTTTATGATACACCAGCGAAACCGGCACCAACTCGCCATCCGGAGCAGGGGCCATAACGCGTTTGGTCACATAGTCGGAAGCATCATGCCCGCTTGGTACTTCTTGGGTTTTTAGCAATGTCCGCTCACGGTTGACCATATCATAGTCATACGTCTGGCTTGGTGTGGTCATTGATGAATAAGTGAAGCGAATGGTCTTCGTGTCATATTCTGCTGCGCCCTGCATACCTAGCGAATAAGCCTCTTCGGCAAATTCGATTGAGTGTTCAGTGCCTGATTTCCGGTCACGAATGACAATGCGCGGCAGTCCATCCTCGCGCTCCATGCGCACCAAATGGTCGCGATAGGCCGATACGCTGATAATCAACTTACCCTGTTTATGCGGCACCAAATCCACCCAGTTGGAAGGCGAGGGGTCATTTGCTGGTGCAACGCAGATTTTGAAGTCTTTGGAATCATCCGCATTGGTCAAAATATAAAATTCATCACCGCCTTCGCTGATGGAATATTGCACGCCCGGCGTCCGCGCCGCTATCAGCTTCGGCTTTGCAGTCGGATCATTGGCGGGCATAAACAGATATTCGGAAGTCTCATGGTCGCCCGTGCTTATGAAGATATAGTCGTTGAGCATACTGCCGCCGACGCCGAGGAAGAAACCAGAGTCTGATTCTTCGAAAACGACCTTATCGTCAGTCTGTGGCGTGCCAAGCTTGTGATAGTTGATCGCGACGGGTCGGTGCGCCTCGTCCAATATTGAGTAGAAAAAGCCAGTCGCATCCGCATTAAACACGCCGCCACCGCCGGTATCGCCGACGCGGTCATCCAAATCCTTGCCGCTGGCAATATCGCGCACCAGAATGGTGTAATATTCAGATCCGGCATCATCATAGGACCAGATCAGCCTCTTATGGTCGCTCGAATGCTCAATGCCGCCAAGGCTGAAAAACGCCTTGCCTGCGGCCTCAACATCGCCGTCAAACAATATATGCTGGTCGCCGCCCTCGCGCGGGGTGCGGAAATAACGCGGATGCTGCCCGCCGATGACATAGGATGAGCCATAGGCAAACGGTCCGTCCTTGAACGGAATGGACTGGTCATCTTCCTTGATGCGGCCCTTCATTTCGGCAAACAGCACCTTTTGCAGGTCCGCAGTATCGGCCATCATCGCCGATTGGTAGGCATTTTCAGTCTCTAAGTGGCTGCGAATACCAATATCCAGCACGCCCGGATCACGAAACATCGCCTGCCAATTGTCCGCCCGCATCCAGGCATAATCATCCGTGCGCGTAATCCCGTGGCGAGTATCCGAAACAGTACGCTTCAGCGCCGTTGGCGCGGCGGGGCTGGTGTCGAATGCTTGATTTTTCATTGATTTATCCAAAGACTTTAAGTGCCGGCGCACGGTGTTTCATGCAAATAAGGCTGGTATGGAAAAGGCGCAATGGCCTTATTCACATACCAGCACGTTTGCTAATAATATCAGGCTTCAGCGAAGTGCTCAGCCCTTGTCTTTCTGAAAATTCATCACAGTGCCATTCATGCAGTAACGCAACCCAGTCGGTTTCGGTCCGTCATTAAACACATGGCCGAGATGGGCATCGCAGTCAGCACAGCGGATTTCAGTTCGGGTGGTGAAAAAGCCCTTGTCCACATGTTCGGATACAGCATCTTTGCTTTCCGGCGCGTAGAAGCTCGGCCAGCCTGTACCAGAATCAAACTTAGTTTCAGAACGAAACAATGGCTTATCACAGGCAACGCACGTATATTGGCCCGTCTCCTTATTGTCCCAATTTGGTCCGGTAAATGCGCGCTCCGTGCCATGCTTGCGGGCGACATAATATTGCGCCTCAGTCAGTTGCGCACGCCATTCAGCATCGGTCTTTTGAATTTTTGTTGTCATAAGACGGCTCCTCTTAAATGTCTCGATAGACCAAGATATAGGGGGCTGATTCAGTAATTTACAGCCCAAAACGCAGATGTTCACTTGAAAGTGTTCCAGTATGTTACAGATGAACACAGAGCAGATTTATTAGGCAACCTATGTTTAAGGCATAGCTGCAGAAATAAGACTTTACCTTGGGTCAAAGCTATTGATTGAAACTTAGGTATTTGCAGTTAATTTAAGCGTCTATTAGTTGCGTTCTAAGGCAATAAAATGTCTGTTACTTATGAGGAATACAATTGAATTGACAAAATATAAGATAAAGAAAATAAGATGACCGATGACCGGGCAAATGGGGTTTTTTATTGTTCGGTCAAAAATTGGGGCGCAGTGCGCAAAGCAGTTACCTAATAAGACTGTGACATAATAGAATGAATGGAAACACGAATGTCCGATAGTGAATACGATGCAAACAGCCGCCATGAAATGTTGATGGGGCTCACCGCTGAAGTTGTTGCCGCCTATGTAAGCAATAACTCGGTTCCCGCAGCTGATTTGGCCGCCCTTATTTCAAACGTTCATGCCGCTCTTGGCAATATGGGCGGTCCGGTTGAGCCAGCACCAGTGCTTGAAAAGCAAAAGCCAGCCGTCAATCCGAAGCGCTCTGTGCACGAAGACTATATAATCTGCCTTGAAGATGGTAAAAAGTTCAAATCTTTGAAGCGTCACATTATGACGCACTATAAATTGACGCCGGAACAATATCGCGAGAAGTGGGAATTGGATCCAACCTATCCAATGGTGGCGCCTGCCTATGCTGCAGCGCGTTCCATTCTGGCTCGCAAGATCGGCCTTGGTCGCAAGCGCAAAGTCGTCAAGTAATAATTTAATCAGTGTTTGAAGCGGCCCCCAAGCGGGGCCGCTTTCATGTCGCCTCCAAATTCTTCATCGCCGTATAAAGTTGGATATGGCGGCTCACGCTGTAGAGATAAGAGTGGGCTTTGTGCAGGCGCCGCTCGCGCTCCAATTGTTTTGATATTTGCGCTTTGAACATTTCAAGCTCGCCTTTGCTAAGCTCGTCCAGCTTGGAAGCAAATTGTCCGATACGTGTATTCACTCCGCGCACTTCCCGTGCGCTTTCCGTACTGTTTCCATATCCATTCTGGGCGATGTTCGGGCGTTTCCCGATTGGGTTACGACAACGACGCTGCCGCGCAGCTTCACGCAAAAATTGTGATTTAGTCATGAGATCGAGTTCCTTGCTGTTAAATTGCGAGGTCCATTCTCAGGGCAGTGGCGGAGGTGTTGATAAAATTGCCAAAATTAGAATTCTATCCACGATTTTTACTGAAAATTTCGTGATGGCGCTAAAAAGGCAAGGTTAAATTGGTAACTCGTAAGTAAAAATATCTCATATATGTCAGATAGATAGGCATTTAATGATGTATAATAATATGCGAATATATAGGTAAAAACAGAATTTATTCCTATTTTTTAAGTGAATTTTGTCACGGTATTGCATCTGCCATTAAAAGAAAATATTCCTATTAAATCGGGAGATTTTCAGTGCAGTACCAAATTCAAAAACCAGAAATCAGCGAGCGGCCATCCTTCAAGGACATGCAATTAGCATTCTCAGACCGCTTCGAGCGTCCCAGCTCACTAACGGATGAAAGAATCATCGCAATTTGCGATGGTATTACAGATATATTAGCAGTTTGCTTCTCAGTTCCCAGCAAAGACCTGCGCTCCCGCGATCGCATCCACGCTTCCATTTGTAGGGTCCGGCAAATCGGCATGTACGTCACCCATGTCACTTTAGGTTTGAAAATGACCGAGGTGGCTAAGGGTTTTGGCCGGGATCGCAGCACTATTGTCCACTCTTGTCACCTGATTGAAGACTTGCGGGACGAAGTGGAATTTGACCGGATAGTGGGTGTCGTAGAGCGCATCGCACTAGCGGCATTCGGCAAGAAAGCCGGAGAATAATCATGGAAAATCAGAAGGTTACAAACGCGCAGTCGCGCGATTACACAGACTTGCTCATATTTCTGGCAGCCCTGCCGACGTTGCTATCCACGTCTAGCACGGGGGTTGCGATACTGGCGGCAGGCGAAGATCGTAAAAAAGTCAGGATCGCAGACATTGCCGAACTCGCTGCCAAAGGGCTCATTGTGCGCAGTGGTAAACAGATTATGTTATCAGATACTGGGCGCCAAATGCTGGCCATTGGGGCACGAAGGGCGGATGTCGCTATTGTCCTGCGTGTCGTGGACAAAAAGGCCCGTGTGATTGCCGTTAATATGGAAGAATCGCCGTTGACCGGGCTGGCGCGCAGAAAGGCCGCGGACGGTTCAAGTTTCTTATGTCAGACTCAGTTTGATGCGGGCGAACGCATCCGCGAGGATTTTACATCCGCCATGCTAATGCCCTGCATATCAACCAATTGGCAGGCGGCAATTTCAGGTGACCGCCCGGCAGGGGACGAAAACGGCATTGAAAACATTACCAATTCGGTCGTTGGTGCCCGCACCCGTTTCGATGCGGCAACAAAGGCGCTCACTGGCGATCTATCTGGTGTGGTTATCGATATATGCTGCTTTCTCAAGGGCTTCGAACAGGTTGAGCGGGAGCGCCACTGGCCGAAACGTTCAGCGAAATTCATACTGAAAGCCGCACTGACCGTGCTGGCTGCCTATTACTGGCCACAAAATACCACAACAAAACACCGCACTAGACATTGGGGTGCGGACGGCTATCGCCCAAAGGTCAACTAACGACAACTATGACGCTGGCGCGCGCAGCGCGTCGGTGGCCTCGCGCTTTATGCGCTCAACCATTGATTTGAGTCCATTCGAGCGCTGCGGCGAAAGATGCTGGTCCAAGCCTAGTGTCTTCAGTATCGCCATGGCATCGGTATGGCCAATAACCGAAGCTTTATTACCAGAGAAAATGGCGATGACAAGCGCCACCAAGCCACGCACAATATGTGCGTCAGAATCGCCCTTAAATGAAACAACTGGATCTGGGCCTTCGCCTTTAATGGTTTCCAACCACACTTGGCTCACACATCCAGCGACCTTGTTGGCGTCACTATGGGCAGCCTGGGGAAGTGGATCAAGCTCGCGCCCGAGATCAATAATGTAGCGATAGCGATCTTCCCAATCGTCCAGAAGTTCAAAATCCGAGATAATAGTTTCAAGTGACATTTGGGCAAACCGCTCCTATAAGGATGTCCTTCATATAGAGGTCAAACTGGAGCGAACAAGCCTATTTCTTGACGCTGCCGGTGATGGTTTCACGGTCGGTGCCGTAATCTGGCTGATTAATGGCTGCGATGGCAGTGGAAATGCTATGCTCCGCGTTGGCTGTCATTTGGCCGAAAAATGCTTTGCCAGTCTGACATGTCAAGCTGTTGCGGGTACAAAAGCTGCCCAGGTCGGACACAGTTGCTTGCACCGCGTTGACCAGCATCATCGGGCCGATATCGCCATTATATACGCCTTGATTGCGCGCGCCGGGCAGCACCGCCACAAGCAGCGTGCCCCAAAAGGCAAGGCGAAAAACTAGTCTAATCATGATGGTGCATCCTACAATTTCTGGCCCGCAATTTCCGGTGCTCCGGCGTGTCCTGTTCTGCTCCTAATGCAAATTATTTGATTTAATGTTTAAGCGAATCAGAGATATTTTCTGCGGCATCCCATTCAAATTGGTAGGATTTTGCTCCATACATCTCATAACATATTGGAAAATTGAGATTTATTCCAATTTTCCAACTCGTTCGCCAAGGCGTTGATACACAACGAATTGTTTACCATAAATATTAGTTTGTGCTGTTAAGACTGAAAAAAGCCAATTCGAACGTAAGAAATCACCGGCCGGCTAGCAACCTTATCCATTCATTAAATCAGGAATGCGAAGGTCGTGGCACAGATAGAGTGCCGTGACTTCGGCAAGAGTATGAGTGCGTAAAGAGTGGTCAAATTTCTGAGTTTGCTCAAATCGGCTAACGATACCTTCGCGGCAATGTGCCTTCGATGGGTCAATGAGCATGTTATTGATGCCAAGGAGCGCCAGTCTCATG
The DNA here is from genome assembly GCA_043744175.1 of Phyllobacteriaceae bacterium. Lineage (GTDB taxonomy): Bacteria > Pseudomonadota > Alphaproteobacteria > Rhizobiales > Rhizobiaceae > JANMEX01. Next base: position 2,621 of record JAYTVD010000131.1, on the reverse strand, counting down.
CCCGGCTATTTGGCTTTTTGTTTACAATTCCTCCCTTTGCGACACTGTTTTTAATTGCAAATATCGCTCAACTGACATCACTAATCGTCGCGTTGCCCTTATTGGTGTTGGCTTTTGCTGTACCTGTTTTGGCGGCCTCTTGGTTATCGTTAAAAGGCACCAACTTTGCACGCTCTGCAATAACCTTGATGGCCCCATCCGGTGCCTTTTTGTTGTTGACACAAAATGCCTTTGCTCCCAATGCCACCATGTTGCTGCTGTTTGCGATTATCTTTTTTGAGATGGTGACCAAAAAAGTCAGTATCAAGCTCGGCGGGTCGGCTGCGGAGACGCTATGTGTTGTCAGCTTTCTGGCAAGCAAATTCTCCACGTATGAAGCGCCGCAAACTTTCTATAGCCTGCTACCTGTAGCGCTACTTGCCATGCTGTACGCGGCATCAAGCCAGTCGATCGCCGAAGAAGCGAAGGTCGAAACCGCAGATAATTTTGATAGCCTTGCCGCACTTGCCGCGCCGCATAATGCTTTGCTTATCGCCGTTGAACGGACTGGATCGGTCGTCAAACTGTCTAGCAATGCAGAACAGCTTCTTTCATTGACCGCTGATGAATTGGCTGGGCGCGGACTGGTCTCGCGTGTTCATGTTGCCGATCTGGTATCATTTATGTCGGCGCTCGATGCAGTGCGCACCGGCATGTCGCAGGTGGAAGCCAAAATTCGCCTAAAGCGCGGCGGTAATTCTGATAAAAAATTGCCGCAATGGCTGATGCTGCATGTGTCCGCTATTCCCCATGGTGAACTGATACACATATTGGGTCGCGTCGAGGAGCGGGCAGAGGTTGCTAGCGACGCTAGCGGCACTCATGACTTAAGCTCAAATTCGTTGGCAGTTGTTAGTCATGAATTGCGCACGCCACTAAACGCTATCGTCGGCTTTACTGATCTGTTGCGGCAGGAAATGTTCGGCGCGCTGGCAAACGAACGTCAGCGCGAATATATCGAGTTGGTCCATCAATCGGGTCACCACTTGCTTGATTTGGTGAATGCGCTGTTGGATATGTCCAAGCTCGAAAGCGGCACATATGAACTAACGCCGGAAGCCTTTATGCCGTCCGAAGCAGCAAGCTTTGCCATCGCCATGGTTTCTGCCCAAGCGCAAGCGAAGAAAATTGGCTTGGATTTCATGCCGCTGACGGCGTTCGAAGAGTTTAATGGCGACCGCCGCATCAGCCAGCAAGTTCTCATCAATCTGCTATCAAACGCTGTGAAGTTCACACCAGAAAACGGCCATATCCGCCTTTCGGTCGATTTGGACGATAACCGCTTAATGTTGATTGTTGAGGACAATGGTATCGGGATGGCGGCTGATAAGCTCTCAAAAATAGGTACGCCTTTCTATCAGGCGCATAGCGGCCATGCGCGTAGCTTTGAGGGCGCTGGGCTTGGCCTAGCGCTGGTTAAGCAATTGGTGCGTCTGCATGGTGGCGCGTTTGAAATTTCAAGCGAGGAAGGACAAGGCACCAAAATTAAGGTCGCTTTGCCACCGCTTGCCCTGCCAAAATCAAATATCTCACCGTTGCACCCCGTCGCCGGTGATGAGTCTGTCCGTATTATTCGTATTGCTGAGGAGCGCGATTATGAAACGCAACGCCAAACAGCTTAAACGCCAGCCAAGCTACGCCGATGTCGCCGGACATTTTGCTGCCATTGCCGGGCAGAAAATTGCTGATAATCCAACAGTAACAGGTGGCTCCGTTGCGTTCGCAGTTGTGATGTTTTTTGTATCCTCCAATGCGTTGTTCTATCAACCGATGGCGCACAAAGACGCATTTTTTGCCACTCGTTCAATGGCCAATTACCAAGCACCGGACTTGCCAAAGCCGGTATCGATGGTCAAAGCTACCGACAGTAAAACAGACACATTTGCGATTGCCGATGATAACCAGCCCGAAGTTGCTGCTGCTGATCCTATGCTCGTGGATGTGCAATCTGCGCTCGCCCAATTGCAAATCTACTCTGGCTCGATTGACGGCCTATCCGGCCCAAAAACCCGCGCCGCGATTGCCAAGTTTCAAAAACAGGCAGGGCTTGAACCGACAGGCGAAGTCGATCCAATGCTGATTGATGCTATACGCACGGCATCTATTCCCGCTGTTAAGGCGCCCAACGCAAAGCCTAAAACACCGAAGCCCGAAGCCTTCCCGGCAAACGATAACAATGGCCTTTCGTCCAAACAGATCAGTCTCATCCAGGCCGGTCTGAAGTCTTTCGGCAATGATAAGATTAGCATCGATGGCAAAGTCGGCGAGGATACTGTGAGCGCGGTTCGTGAGTTCCAGACATTGTTCAAGATGGACGTGACGGGCCAACCGGATAAGCAGCTATTGGCAAAGCTCAAAGAAATAGGCTTGGTTGCGCACTAATCGCTTTCGCGATAGGTCGTTACCATGTCGCGCTTAACATCAGACTTTTTTATCTCAGCCTTGCTGCGAACCGTTAGCGGCCGCGGTGACTATGCAACGATTGTAAAAAAGGGCGCGGGCCAAGCTGGCGCAATATTTATCGCTATTCGCGGCAGAGCAGGGCAAATCTCTCTCTATGGCCCTGCACCACAACAAGCATA
>JAYTVD010000130.1:0-4861 GCA_043744175.1 Phyllobacteriaceae bacterium | reverse complement strand
ATTGTGCCAAGCGTGATTGGTGTGCCGAGCGCTGGCTTCACGTCTATTTCGATAGCCGCGCCTGATAGTGACAAGTCAACGATACGGCATTCATATTGGCGACCATCATTGAGTGCCAAAATTGTGATTGGATTGCGTGGGGCAACGCGATCGTGGCGACGATCTTCTGGCAAGTCTAACTCATGACGATTTGCAAGCCAGGTGAGCTGCGCTGCCAATTTATCTTTCTTGCGGTCAGAGCCAAGAATGGTCATCGCAAAACCGTCATTAAGTGTGCGCGTCAACACACCTTCAATACGACCGATATGATCTATGTAAGCGATGATTTTCTCGCCAGGCGCGCCGCTATGTTCTGATATTAGCGCAACGTTTCCAGGCGACATGTCAGCAACTTGACATGGGTGTTCTGTCCGGTCTTCGAGCATGAAGCGGCCATATAGTCTAACATGAACGCGTTGGAAATCGCGTCTCTCGGAACGGCTTAGCGCGGATGCACTCATTATTGTAATCGCCATATAGGAAAAGGGCGGTTGCCCGATTCATCTATTTGAAGTTACGAATATTACCTTAATAACTAGTAACTTTCGGGCTGACCCGCGTTAATTTTTTAGTCATTGGACAAGCCGCCGGTAATAACGGTGAGATGGCGGATTTTTTTGGTCATATTGGGCTCTAAAAGCGACAAAGAATCCGGCCCGGATATATGTTCTGGGATCGGGCCCATAGGAGGAACCACAACGCTGGGGCGATTTTCAAGGAAGATGTGTTCCTTTTCGGGATCAATCATACGAATGCCGGTAACGCGGCTTTCCTTGATGGCATCAACACCGAGCCAAAATGGTTTTTCATTGGCAAAAATGGCGCCAAATATGCGTGCACTTTCATTCTTGCCCTCTAGTGGCATGAATATCGCCTCAAACTTGGCGACGCGGCGCTGCTGGCTGATGCCGTCATAGTTGACCACGCACACGGTCTTATCATCAAAGCACGAACTGATTATGCGGCGCATGAGGCCGGAATCGCCGAGCGAAAATAGGCTATAGAAAGAGAAGTCCTTCAATTCACGCCCATAAATGGAGCACACACGCGTGCCGGCCAGCCGGAAGGATGCGGTGTCTTTCATTCCCTGTTCGAGAATAAAAGTGTCGGCCAAGAAATTGCGTATATCAATCGGTTCAATTTGGGTGCGATGAGGCGCAGGTTTGCCGTCTCTCAAACGGTTCCAATAAAGGAACAGTTCCGATGTACCGGGATTTTTCATAGCGTAGCCTCATTATCTGTATCGCAACAAACTGTGCCAAAATGTGACACAACAAGCGCGATTGATGCACTTCAATGAAGGCTTTGCAGGAGACATGCCAGCCACCCATGGTAGTGAAAAATAGTTATGCACGGAGCCGCGCTGTTAAGGTTAACAACTGGTTTAGATTGCGCAAATGGATAGGGTCTGCCATAAGAGTGACACACCACGAAGCCGTTGGCTTTACAGCAAAATCTAAACTTTAAGGGTTTCTCTCGGGGAGAGCAGGGACTCGAAAGGCCGCACCAAGCAAACGCTTGTGCGGCCTATTTTTTTTAACTATTTGGCTTATAAGCGCAGTTACAAACATATGGATTGCTGCCAAATGACTGATAATGAAGTGTTAAACTCTGATGCTGATATTCCGGATCGGGAACCAGCCATCAACATTCCATTTTCAGTTCTCGCGCTTACCGCGCTGTGCTTGGGCATTAATGTGATACGCAGTTATATTTTGTCGCAGGCATCCGATTATGAAGTACTGTTTTATGGGTCTTTTATCCCGTTACGCTACGCCGCTGCCGATACCGGCTGGACGGTTGAGGCCTTCACAAGTGTGCTAACATATTCGTTTTTGCACGCCAATTTTGGCCACGTTTTCAATAATGTGCTGTGGCTGGTGGTATTCGGCAGCCCACTGGCGCGAACGCTGGGCGGCATTCGCTTTCTGATGTTCTGGGCGCTGGCTGCAATTATTGCCGCTGGATTTCACTATGCGTCGAACATGATGGACCCGACACCGATGATTGGCGCGTCCGGTGCGGTGTCCGGCATGATGGGAGCGGCGGCGCGCTTTGGCTTTCGCATGAACAGGGGCGCTGGCGGGAACGCGTTTGTGCCACATGTGCCAGCGCTTGTTGACGCTCTGCGCAACCGCAGCGTTTTGATGTTTCTTGGAGTTTATCTCGTCACCAATTTTCTGGTGGGCTATTCCGGTTTCACGCCGGATGGTAATGGCGCGAATATCGCCTGGCAGGCACACATTGGCGGGCTAGTCGCCGGTTTTTTCTTGATATCGTTATTCCTGCCTCGCCGTATTAGCCTGTCGTAATTTTCCTCTTGAATTCAATGAATTCAAGGCGCACCCTGTTTGCAACGTGAGCCGTTTTGCACGGGTAAGATGCGAAGCGGCGGCGGCTGTTTTGTCATGCTAATCGGGAGGCTCTGATATGTCGGTCAAATCTATACTCGCAGAAAAAGGTGGTGAAATTCTCACAGTTGGCCCTGAAGCCAGTGTGGAGGAGGCCGTTGCGCTGCTTGCTAAATACCGTATCGGTGCGCTCGTTGTGACCAATGGTGCAGGCGTTATCCGTGGCATCATTTCCGAGCGCGATGTCATCCGTCATATTGCGGAAGATGGGGTTGGTGTTTTGAAGCAAAAGGTGGCGACTGTCATGACCGCAAACGTTAAGGTTTGCTACGAAAGCCATCACATCAACGAGGTGATGGAAATGATGACAAAAGGCCGTTTCCGCCATCTGCCCGTGGAGCGTGAGGGAAAGCTGATCGGCGTCATTTCAATTGGAGACGTAGTAAAACGCAAGATCGAGGAAGCTGAACGTGAGGCACATGAGATATTGAATTATATAGCGACTGCGTGATTAGCCGGCAACGGCCATTTGCAAGCGCTCAATATCTTCCAACTTTGCCACGGTTGCGTCGTAGCCAATTTTTATAAGTTCGTCTGCGCGGTGGAATTCTGTGAGGCCGATGTCGCCAAGCTTAGGGTGAATAGCCAAATCCGGTGGATCACCGGCTAATTTAGCACGAGCGATGCGATCTTGGATGATGTTGAAGGCTTCGACCATGACGCCTGATATGCCAAGGCGTTTGTCGCGGGCAATTGATGTGGCCGGTTCATTTCTGCCGATTTTCGTGTGGTTAATATCGCCGGCATCGTGGCGCACCACTGCGGCGCGACCAAAGTGATCATAGTGCAAATTGATTGCCACCACCGCCATTTGCTCATGTGCACGCAGCACAGACACGGGCACAGGATTAACTAATGCTCCATCCACCAAAAGACGGTTGTTGCAATTGATCGGCTCAAATACGCCCGGCAGAGCAAATGAAGCGCGCATGGCATTAATGAGCGAGCCACTTGATAGCCAAATTTCATGACCGGTGCGAATTTCCGCCGCAACGCAGACAAATGGCTTGGGCAAATCCGCAAAGGTCATGGTTTCCATGTGGGTATTCAGCCGTTGGTCCAGCTTGAAGCCACCGAGCAAGCCGTTGCCACCAAGGTGAAAATCGAGCAAACCGAACAGCCGCCGCTTGGTCAGGCTGCGGGCGAATTCTTCCAAGGCATCCAATTTGCCTGCCAAATAACAACCGCCTACCAATGCGCCGATACTTGTGCCTGCGATCATCCGGATTGGCACTTTATGTTCATCGAGTGCGCGCAAAACGCCGATATGTGCCCAGCCTTTTGCCACGCCGCCGCCGAGCGCCAATGCAATGCCGTACTTATCGGATTTTGTGATGTGAGGCGGCGTGGCGCTGCCAGGGCCTGCGCCGCCACTATGATCCTGCGCGTCCGCATACGCGCCGTGTCTGCGGGTTGCCCATTCGAGCATTGGCCCAACTCCTCATGTCCCGACTAAGAGACTACAGCAGAGTTATGTCCAAATGCTGAATCAGGACTTCGTGAGCGAAAAGCCAGATTTTTCGTTGCCAACGACGCGGTAGAAGCATGACTTTTTGCCCGTATGGCACGTCACCCCGTCACCGGCGACCTCCACTTTCAGCCATAGTGCATCTTGGTCGCAGTCAGTGCGCAACTCCACCACGCTTTGCATATTGCCGGATGTTTCGCCCTTTTTCCAAAGCAATTGCCGCGAGCGGGACCAGTAATGCGCGATGCCAGTTTCGAGCGTCAATGCAAGCGATTGCTCATTCATGTGGGCGACCATTAGCAATTGCCCATCGTGTGCTTCCGTTACCACCGCGGTTATAAGGCCATTGGCATCAAACTTGGGCGTGAACGCCGCGCCGTCTTCCAGCTCGTGTTTATCTGCGGATGGCTTTGGGAAAATGCTCATGGAAGGCCTCAAACTAAAACCGCGTGATTTGCACCACGCGGTTTCATAGATCAAAGTTTCAGAAGAAGCGAAGCTAATTTAAGTGCGGAGCATGGTCATAAAGCGAACTTGCTCTTGCGGATTGTTTTTGAACTCGCCGGTAAAGCTCGTAGTTAGCGTCTTCGAACCTTGCATTTTGATACCGCGCATCGCCATGCACATGTGCTCGGCCTCAATGAGGACGGCTACACCGCGCGGGCGCAAGACTTCCGTAATGCACTGCGAAATTTGTGCGGTCATCGTTTCCTGCGTTTGCAGGCGGCGGGCGAATATATCCACTACGCGAGCGATTTTCGACAAGCCAACTACCTTGCCATCGGGCAAGTAGGCGACATGGGCCTTGCCGATGATCGGAACCATGTGATGTTCGCAATGCGAATGAAATGCGATGTCTTTAATGAGAACCATATCATCATAGCCAGCAACCTCCTCAAACGTGCGACCAAGCTCTGCAGCCGGGTCCTGCGTGTAGCCAGCG
>JAYTVD010000129.1:0-17976 GCA_043744175.1 Phyllobacteriaceae bacterium | reverse complement strand
GGCGTCGCGCTGGAATGTGCGAATGGCCTCATCGGCGATATTGCCGAGTTCCGTGCCGTCATAGTCCACGCTCATCAGGCGGGCGCGGTCGTAAGAGGAGACATCCTTGCCGTCTGCCTGCATGGCATCAAACACTTGCTGGCGGAAATTGAGCGTCCAGTTGAAGGATGGCGAATTGTTATAGACCAGCTTGGCGTTTGGAATGACCTTGCGGATTTCATCCACCATGCCCGCGATTTGGCTGATGTGCGGCTTTTCGGTTTCGATCCACAGCAAGTCCGCGCCGTTTTGCAACGAGGTGATGCAATCGAGCACGGAGCGCGCTTCGCCTGTGCCAGAGCGGAACTGGTAAAGGTTTGATGGCAGGCACTTAGGGCGCAGCAATTTGCCATCGCGCTTGATGACAACATCCGAAGACTGGAGCTGATCGGCGGTGATTTCTTCGCAATCGAGGAAGGCGTTGTATTGGTCGCCCAGGTCGCCCGCTTCTTTGGAGAATGCGAGTTGCTGGGTGAGGCCGGCGCCGAGAGAATCTGTGCGGGTGACGATGATGCCGTCTTCTATGCCCAGTTCAAGGAAGGCATAGCGGCAGGCGCGCACTTTGGCGAGGAACACTTCGTGCGGCACGGTGACCTTGCCATCCTGATGGCCGCACTGCTTTTCATCCGACACTTGGTTTTCGATTTGCAGTGCGCAAGCGCCCGCTTCGATCATCTTTTTGGCGAGCAAATAGGTGGCTTCCGCATTGCCAAACCCGGCGTCAATGTCAGCGATGATCGGCACGACGTGGGTTTCGTAGGTGTCGATTTTGTGCTGGATTTCCTTCTGTTTTACGGCATTGCCAGCGGCGGCATCCAAATCGCGGAACATGAGGTTTAGTTCGCGGGCATCGGCTTGGCGCAGGAACGTGTACAGTTCTTCGATGAGCGCTGGTACGGAGGTTTTTTCGTGCATGGATTGATCGGGCAGGGGCCCAAACTCGGAGCGCAGCGCCGCAATCATCCAGCCGGAGAGGTAGAGATAGCAGCCCTTGGTGGTGCCGAAATGCTTCTTGATGGAGATCATCTTTTGCTGGCCGATAAAGCCATGCCAGCAGCCCAGCGACTGGGTGTAGTTGGCGGGGTCTTTGTCATAAGCGGCCATGTCTTTTCGCATAATGGCGGCGGTATATTTGGCAATGTCCAGCCCGGTCTTGAACCGGTTCATAACCTTCATGCGGGCAACGGACTCGGCCGATATGCCATCCCATGTTCCCTTGTGGCTTTTGATGAGGTCGTTGGTTTTTTGAATATCGGTCAGGTATGTCACAGGCCTATCCTTTTTGTAAAACTGTCACTTCGCATCTGCGAATGGTGCTGACATGATGCTTGTCACAAAAGTGAGGATTTGCGTTGTGAATTCGTGTGTTTTGGCGAGGATTTCGTGTTGGTTTGTTGCACTGCGTCAAAGACGGGATGTAAATTTGTAAAGAATTTACAAGATTAGTTCTACGCGATCGTAAACTTGATGGGTGGGGCATGGGAACACAGTTTGTTCCCTATATAAACGTAATATTGGCGAGTATTGACTAAAAGGTAAATAAAATGTTAAAGTATATTAGAATTTATTAATATCTGAAATATATAAAATAGATTCCATGTATTGGGTGTAACAGGGGAGCGAAAATGTCCATCGGTGATATAAAAACGTTTGATATAATTCAAGACGGTTTGGTTTTGCAGGTGTTCGCCATTGATATGGGTGGCGGTCAAGTAAAATTTGATATTAAGTGTGTTTCCGGCTTCGCCGATATTAATGCGATATACTGGAGCGATGGTGATGCTGTTGCCGGTGAAGGCAGCACTACTGGATTTGATGCTAAAAAGGACTCGAGCTTGAACATGAATGGTTCGGGCGAAGCGTGGGATGGCGGATTAAAGCTGTCCTCTGCGGGCCTTGGGCCAGCCGGATGGGATAAGCCGACGGCACTAACCGCAGGCGAGCATTATGGTGTGACTGCCAGCCTTAGCTGGGACTCGCTTGACACTTTCGGACTGCGCGCAACCAGCACAAGCACAGCGGGCGGGAGCATCAAAGGTGTTGATGGAGATTCAGTGGTCACGGCTGCGCCGAAGGTTTCGGTCAATGATGTTACCGTTACTGAAGGTACTGATCCGACTGCGACCTTCACGGTGTCGCTAGACCATGCTTACCAATATGATGTGTATGTAACCTATAACACATCTGACGGTACAGCGGCCAACCCCGGCGACTATTCTTCTACCTCAGCCATTCTCAAAATCGCAGCCGGTAGCACCAGTGCGTCTCTCACGGTTGCTATCACTGGCGACAACGTCTTTGAAGTGACGGAGCATTTCAACGTCAATCTCACTTCAGTGGCGCTGGATATTCCGGGGACGGATCTAGTAAGCAGCACATCGTTTACGGCGGATGGTCTTGGAATTGGGACGATTTTGGACAATGATACCGTGGTCGTCACCCATCCAGAATTCTATGGTCTTTCCAAAGGCTTCTGGGGCAACCCAAATGGGCTGCTGGATTGGGATTTGCATCAGGATGCTTCGTTTGAGGCGACCTTTGGGGTTAACCGCACTTGGGATGATGTAGCACCATTCAATAATGGCACTCCTGCACTTGCAGATGTGACATTGCTTCATGCCCTTGATTTGGGCGGCGGTGGACAAAACCAGCTCGCAGCGCAGGCAGTAGCCGCGCTGCTGAACGCCGCTGATGAAGACTTGCATTACAAATATTCATCGGGCGAGATAATCGGTATAGTGCAAAATGCGTTTGACGGAAATGATTCCAATGGTTGGAGCATTGAGTCGGCTGCTGCTGAGTTCGAATATTGGAACGCTCATGCCGGACTTAATGACGCAGGGCATACTTACGCGGAATTGGTGAATACGATCACTTCCGATATTTACTGATTGGTAGGTCAATTGCCGGGTGTCTAACTCAGAATAGTGGGTGTTGAACAACTGTATCGCCCGCGTGGAGACTTTCTCTGCGCGGGCGGTTTCGTTTGGAAATTACGAATGATCGGTTGTCAGTTGGTAGCTGCGAGGCGGCTTGCAAATGACAGAGCGCCTTCTTGTCCCCGTTTTTCCAACGGGGAGATTGAGGAACGCACTTAGAAAGCCAACGATTTGGCTTTCGCGCGACGAACGCCGACAGGCAGATGAGGGGCGAAAGATCACGAATGTTCGGCGCGAGACCGCCCCTCATCCGGCGCTTCGCGCCACCTTCTCCCCGAAAGAGAATCGGGGAGAAGACAAGAGGGCGCTAGAACAGCGGACAGCGAGACAAGCGTTAAGCGAAATGTTTAGAGATTAGCCGATCTCTCCCATTGAGGGCACGTCGCCGCTCAATATCGCTCGTAAATATCTCGCGATTAGTCAATTACGCAACGGACCCTCAAATGGGAGAGATCATTTGGACCTAGGTTAGGGTGCGCCTATCGCGGCGGCCACCTTCTCTTTCTTAAAGTAAATTTCTTACTGGGAAACTTGGATTGGTCAGCAATATTAGGCCCTTCCAAGCTGGTCGTATAAATCAGAAATATATAAGAAATTAGTGTTCCAAGGTAGAGAAATCCCAAGAACATTTCTAACGCAGCAACTGGCCGAAGCATTTTGTCGATTTGTATACCTGAAATATTAGAGTTAAAAAATGCGTCAAGCGATAGGTAAAATGAATCGTAATGGTTCAATAATTTCTGTTCAATAATTAATCCATCTGCTATTCGGTAGTAAATAATTGAAAACGATAAAATAGTGAAATAACTTGAGAAAACTAGAACAAAAATTGCACCGTAAAATCTATCTCTTATCAATTTTAGCGAAAAAATGTAAAGTATTATACTTATAATTATATTGAAACCGGCGTCTATCGCTGGATCTGCGCCCCTAGAATTTATGTATCGGCTTTTTGGTTCTTTGACAACCAAGAAGTCTGGTAAAATATAGCTTGAGATAGAGGCGGGCATAAAAGAAGAAAATACTATGTATATTGCGATAGTTCCTAAAACTAACGCCCATATCTTTAGCGCAATATCTTTTGAAAGAAATTTCTTCACAATCTCAAACCCGCTCAACAAACCCGTCCAGAACCCGCTTCTCCCCCGCCTTATCAAACAATATCGTCAGCTTGTTACCCTCAATGCCGGACACATTCCCATTGCCAAACTTAATATGAAACACGCGGTCTCCCACGAAAAACCGTGAGGGGGTGTCGCTGACGCTTTTGGCTATTAGTTCGCCCTCAATCGTGCGGGGTTTTACGGAGCCGGGGCCGGCGCCGCGTTTTGAGTCGGTTTCGCCGTAGGCGATGCGCTCTACGGCGTGGCCGGAGCGGTTGCCCCAGTTGTTGGCGGTGGCTTCGGTGCGGTTGGCTTGGGCGCGCTGCCAGCCGGGGGAATTGTAATTGCCGGAGAAGGCTTCGGTTTTATCAAAGCGCGACGCGCCATAGGGGTTGCCGCCGCCGCGGCCTTGACCGTAGCCGCCGAAACTGTTTCCGGCTTCTGCCACTTCCACATGGGCGGGGGGCAACTCGTCTAAAAAGCGGGACGGAATGGTGCTTTGCCACATGCCGTGAATGCGGCGGTTGGAGACGAACCAGATGTGTGCGCGGTGCTTGGCGCGGGTGAGGCCGACATAGGCGAGGCGGCGCTCTTCTTCCAGCCCCGAACGGCCGCCCTCATCCAGCGAGCGCTGGTGGGGAAACAGGCCCTCTTCCCAGCCGGGCAGAAACACGGTGTTGAACTCTAAGCCTTTGGCGCCATGCAGCGTCATGATGTTGACGGCGTCGAGATCCTCGTTCTTTTCGGCATCCATCACCAGCGAGACATGCTCCAAGAATGAGCGCAGGCTCTCGTAATCTTCCATGGAGCGGATGAGTTCTTTTAGGTTTTCCAAGCGCCCCGGCGCTTCCGCCGAACGGTCGGCCTTCCACATGTCGGTGTAGCCGCTCTCTTCGAGAATTTGCTCGGCAAGTTCGACATGGGGCTTGGTTTCCAGCGCTAAGGTCCAGCGCTCGAACAGCTCCACCACGTTGCGCAGCGTGGAGCGCACTTTGGGCTTTAGCTCTTCGGTGTTAATAAGCAGCGCTGAGGCCGACAGCATGGGGATGCCTTGGCCGCGCGCGGCATCATGGATTTGGCGCACTGCCGCCTCGCCAAGGCCGCGCTTGGGCACATTGATAATGCGCTCAAAAGCCAGATCGTCCGCCGCCTGCGCCACCACGCGGAAGTAGGCCATCGCATCGCGAATTTCGGCACGTTCATAGAAACGCGGCCCGCCAATGACGCGGTAATTGAGGCCGAGCGTGACAAAACGATCTTCAAACTCGCGCATTTGGAACGAGGCGCGCACCAGAATGGCCATGTCATTCAGCTTATGCTGCTTGCGCTGCAACTGCTCGATTTCTTCGCCGACCGCGCGGGCTTCCTCTTCGGAATCCCAGCCGGCATGGACCATGACTTTATCATGGTCCGGGTCAGCCTTTTCGGTGAACAGCGTCTTGCCAAGGCGGCCTTCATTATGGGCTATAAGATGCGCTGCTGCGCCAAGGATATGTTCCGTGGAGCGATAGTTGCGCTCCAGCTTGATGACGACAGCGCCGGGGAAATCCTTGTCGAAGCGCAGGATGTTATCCACTTCCGCGCCGCGCCAGCCATAGATGGACTGGTCGTCATCGCCAACGCAGCAGATGTTTACTTTGCTTGCGCTCACGGCCGCATCGCGCCTGTCGGCGCTGGCCTGCGCGGGCGCGGGCGAAAAGTCGCCCGACGGGCGGTCGCCCTTGCGGCCTTCGGCCGAAGTTTGGCGGGCCTGCGCCAGCAGCCTCAGCCACAAATATTGCGCAATGTTCGTGTCTTGATATTCATCCACCAGAATATAGCGGAACTTGTTGTGATATTCGGCCAGCACATCCGGATTGTCTCGGAACATTTGGATGGGGTGCATGAGGAGATCGCCGAAGTCGCAGGCGTTCAGCGTTTTCAGGCGGTTCTGGTAAGCGGCATAAAGCTCGCGGCCTTTGCCAGCCGCAAACGAGCGGGCATCGCCTTCGGGAATTTCCTTCGGGCTTAGGGCCTTGTTCTTCCAGCCGTCTATCATCATAGCAAATTGGCGCGCGGGCCAGCGCTTGTCGTCCAGCCCCTCGGCTTGGATAAGTTGCTTGATAAGGCGCACGACATCGTCGGTGTCTAAAATCGTGAAGTTGGATTTGAGCCCAACAAGCTCGGCGTGGCGGCGCAGCAGCTTGACGCCGATGGAGTGGAACGTGCCGAGCCACGGCATCCCTTCCACGGCCTCGCCAACCAGATGGCCGATGCGCTCTTTCATCTCGCGCGCGGCTTTGTTGGTGAAAGTCACAGCAAGAATTTGGCTTGGGAAGGCTTTGCCTGTCGCCAAAATATGGGCGATGCGGGTGGTGAGTACGCGGGTCTTGCCCGTGCCTGCGCCCGCCAAAACCAGTACCGGGCCATCCACGGTTTCCACCGCGAGGCGCTGCTCCGGGTTCAGCCCTTCAAGATAAGACGCATTGCCATTTTGCCCATGCCGCGCCGCCATAGCGCGCGCAGCAATGCCACCGCTGCCTTTAGGCTGCGGAGCGGGCGCTTGAGGCGGTTTGGGCGCGTCAAAAAACGGAATGTCGTCGAATGGATCTGACATGGGACGTATGTGGTGCGATTCGGGGGAAAAGGCAAAGATTTGCCATTATTTCTGCAAAAGAGTTTGAAAAGTTTTGCAGGCTGTGGTCAATTTTTGGTCTGCCATGAGTGCCCCTGTCCTGAGACATATCTAAAGTAGCGTTCCCTGTATCCTTTCAATGCTCCTTCATACTGGGACAAAATAAGGATTGCGTCTCCGAATTGAGGAAGAGCTTCGTCGTCTAGTAAGTCAAGATATCTGGCCTCGGGCTCTCCTTCAGTAACCTTCTGGATGTCCACCAAAATTCTGTTGATGAACTTCACCTTGTTGGCACTAAGTGTCTCGGTTGGTTTTTTCATACCAAGTGCCTTAACCTCCTTAGCCAAATGTTCAAATGGCGAAGATACGCCGTCGTAAGCGTCCGCTTTAGCGCGTGTAGTTTGTTGCTCCATATCATTTGTCTTTCAATTTCTTAGGGATAGCCGTTTTTATTTGAGTGTTATCGTCTAACTCAAATTGCCACCACCCTGTCGTTGATCGTTTGATGTTGTCCGTTCGATAGCGTTCAAGTTCCTCCAAGTATGCCGACAAAACCACTGTGGCGTCGCTGTTTGTAGGGACGTCGTCCATCTCGAACCTATCAAATCCATCTATAGGTTTATAAGCAATTTTTAATATGAAGTTTGCTGAGGTAAGTGCTGCATTTAGCATTTTTAGTTTGAATGCATTCAGAGCGTCATTAGGTGATTTTTTGGCTAGTATAGATATCTCCCTGTGCAAACCCTCAAGTTGTCCAGTCACCTTTTCAAGGTTTTCTACTTCCGTGCGGTTCATCTAAATTCCTAGCTCGGGCAAGCCCGCGTGAATTCAACATATTTCTTTTTTAGTACGTCGAGGGGCAATCTTTGTTTGCTCTCAAATAGGCTGACCATCTGTGAAACATCCTCATCCAAGATAGTGACAATGCAGCGCCGCTGCCCTGCCCATAGATCTATGGTGTTTTGAAAGCGTGCCTTAGTTAGCCGATTGCGAGTAACCAACACCCCGAACTTTCCGAGACTGTCGGTCATGTATCGGTTGAGCTGATTAATATGGTCTCGACTGACCTCTGCGACATTTTTCATTTCGAAAACAATCTGACACGCATCATAAGTCTGCACCAGCTCTTCTAAAAACGGGTGCGAGCGGTTGTTGTAAAAGATAAGGTCCCGGATTTGCGACCCGCTTTCTGTTCGGCTCTGAGCCGCTGCGAAATCCAATTGCGGATACAAAAGCGAGGGAAGCAGCTCACATACAGCATCTTCATACTCGCGGTCCGCGTTATCGGTCTTGCCAGTAGGTAGGCCTTTAATCAGCTTCAGCTTTCTCGCAGCTGACACAATCGGAATCTGCGAGAAAAGGGGGTCATTGTGGCAGTCCGCAAAAGTTCGTTCTTTCTCTTTGATGTAAGTATCAACGACGCCATAGTTATCGCGATTATATGCGAGCACTTCGACTCGCCCAATCTTCTCTGGTTCATGTGAGATATCATCGAGCGGGCAGTAGGCCTTGAAGTAATCGTCATAGCTGATCCATGGACTGAACCTCAGCCAGCGTTTTGGTACCAAGATAAGTGGCTTTCCGGATTCAGGATTGAACGGAAGCTCAATTCGTTCAGCATTTTCAAAGATATTTTTTCTATAGTTGTATAGATCGGGCACAAGCGAGGTTTGTACGGGTATTCCAAGGCGATTACACTCGTCGATGCTGAAGTCTATCAGAAATGACTTTAGAAAATTGCAGGTTATATCGCTAATGCGGTCCTTGGAGATACCATCGACGAAGAATTGTATCTCTTCAAAATGTCGAAAACCATTCGTTTGGTATTGCGGTATACGCTTAAATAACTCAAGGACTTCAATTGCTTTCTCTCGACCAATTCGTTTGCCCTTTCGCTTTGCCGAAGACCCCAGTCCAACTTCGTCGCACTCTGACGCTCTAATAAGAGTGTCTATCGCGTCCTCAGGGTTGCCCTTTGTGTATGTGTATCCGAGGTGGTTGAATGCATTTATGAGTGCTGTATGGGCCGCTTGGTCTTGCATAGAAGGTGAAGCCCACAAAAGAAATGGATCGACGTATAGTGGTATGTCTTCTCGAAGATGGGGGATGGCAAAAGCCAGTTCCGCCTGAGGCTTCAATACCCCATGAAAATCTGTCAGGCGCGGCGAAATCAACAATTATCGACTCTCACTATTCGAGTATCTGCTGAGTTGTATACGGCAGAAATTGTTGAAACAAGAGATAGAAATATTGTTTGACGCTTTGTCTGATACCTACCGCCTCCTTATCCCAATTGAGCGTCCTGCACGCTCCGGCCTCGGCAAATCTTTCTGCGCTTCCGCCATGGCTTTAATCTTCGCCATCACATCCGCCGGAAAGGCGGCGACCTTGGGGCCGGACATGTCTATGTGGAGCGAGAGCACTTCTGATGTGGCGGCCAGCCAGCCGTCTTCGTGGTAGAGTTCTTGAAACACATGCAGGCGTTTCTCGTCGAAATCCACGATTTGGAAGGTGGCATAGACTTGGTGACCTTGGTGCAATTCGCGCACGTAGCAGACGTGAATTTCGGCGGTGTAAATGGTCAGCTTGCGGTTCTTCACATAGTCCAGAGTGATGCCCAGTTCGCCGATGCCAAAATCTGCGCCACGATCAAACAGCACGTTATAATAGGCCATGTTGAGGTGGCCGTTGTAATCGGTCCACTGCGGTTCGACGGTCATGAGCGGGGAGCGGAAAAGGGCGTTAGACATGGGTAAACCTATGGACAGTGTGGGTTGCTGTTGCCACAGTAGCGCGGCAGGAGAATAGCGCCAAGTGCGGGTTAGGGTTGTTTCATGTCGCTTTCGGACATATTGAATTTGCCGCGCAATGAGGCGGGGATTGCGGCGGCGGTGGAGATTTTGCGCCAGCGCTTCGGGCCTCAGTTTCAAACGGGCGCGGACGTGCGCCGCCAGCATGCCCACACGACCACCTATATTCCAAACCAAGCGCCGGATGGTGTGGTGTTTGCGGGTTCGACTGAGGACGTGCAAACCGTGGTGCGGGTATGTGCTGAACATCGCGTGCCGATTATTGCTTTTGGCACGGGAACCTCGCTGGAAGGCCATGTGAACGCGCCTGCGGGCGGGATTTCGCTTGATCTTTCGCGTATGGACAAGGTGCTGGCGGTTCATGCGGATGACTTGGATTGCGTGGTGGAACCGGGGGTGACGCGGCAGGCCCTGAATGAGCATTTGCGGGCCACAGGGCTGTTTTTCCCGATTGATCCGGGAGCCAATGCCTCGCTTGGCGGCATGGCCTCCACGCGGGCTTCCGGTACGAATGCTGTGCGTTATGGCACGATGCGCGAGACTGTTTTGGCGCTAAAAGCAGTGAGCGCGGACGGTAGGCTCATCACGACGGCGCGTCGCGTGAAGAAGACCTCTGCGGGATATGATCTCACACGGCTGTTTGTGGGCAGCGAAGGCACACTGGGCATTATCACCGAGCTAACACTCAAACTTTCCGGCATTCCGGCAGCGATTTCTGGCGGGATTTGCCCGTTTCCGAGCCTTGAGGCCGCCTGCAATGCGGTGATTGCTACCATCCAGTTTGGCATTCCCGTGGCGCGGATTGAGCTGGTAAATGGTTTACAAATTCGCGCCATGAACCAGTATTCGGGTTTGAATAACCCAGAAACACCATGCCTGTTCGTGGAGTTTCATGGCAGCGAGGCTAGTGTGAAAGAGCAGGCCGAAGGTTTTGGCGAGATTGCTGCGGAGAATGGCGGCGGACCGTTTCAGTGGACAACCGATCCCGATGCGCGCGCCAAATTGTGGAGGGCGCGACACGATGCCTATTGGGCATCGCTTACGCTGCGGCCCGGCGCGAAAGGCATCTCCACGGATGTATGCGTGCCTATTTCGCGGCTGGCGGAATGTGTGAAGTTGACAGAAGAAGACATTGCCCAAAGCGGCCTCATCGCGCCGATTGTTGGCCATGCGGGTGACGGGAATTTCCATGTTTTGATATTGCTCGATGTGGATAATCCAGCTGAGATTGCAGCGTCGGAAAGTTTCGTGGCGCGGCTGAATGCGCGGGCGCTAAGCATGGATGGAACCTGCACCGGCGAGCACGGCATAGGGCAGGGCAAACGCGGCTTTTTACGCGAGGAACTGGGCGAAGCGGTTGATGTGATGAAATCAGTGAAGCAGGCGCTGGACCCGCTGGGGATTATGAATCCGGGGAAGATATTTATTTGAACACTGCACCATCTTTCAGCCACCCCAGTCACTCAAACTCTTGACGCTTTACCCCTGACCACCCCATGGTGGCGCAGGAGTTCGGGAGGTTCGGCTGGCACGGTTGTTTGTCATTATCGGCGGGTTGGTTGTGGCGGCGCTTATGGCGGCGCTGCTGGCGCCTTATTTTGTCGATTGGACGGGCTATAAGGCGAGTTTTGAGGCGGAGGCCACCAAGATTTTGGGCCGTCCTGTCAAAGTGGCGGGAGCAGCTTCGGCGCGGTTGCTGCCGTTTCCTTCCGTGACATTTGAAAATGTGCGTGTCGGCGAGGACAGCGAAAATCCGGTTTTGACTATGGATAAGTTTTCCATGGACGCGGAGCTTGCGCCGTTTCTTTCGGGCGAAGTGCTGATTTTTGACATGCGCGTGGACGCGCCTCATGGCGTTGTTTCGGTTGATAAGGACGGCATCGTAAATTGGACATTAAGACCGAATACGC
Source organism: Phyllobacteriaceae bacterium (assembly GCA_043744175.1). Taxonomy (GTDB): domain Bacteria; phylum Pseudomonadota; class Alphaproteobacteria; order Rhizobiales; family Rhizobiaceae; genus JANMEX01. The sequence continues at coordinate 6,561 of JAYTVD010000129.1, read as the reverse complement.
CGTTTGATGCCGGTAAAATTACTGTTGAAAATATGGTCATTAGCAATGGCCAAATTGACATTTTGAGTGAGGCATCTGGAACAACGCACCGGCTGGATATTCCAAGTGCTACTGTTGCAGCGCGGGCGCTTACAGGGCCTTGGCGTCTTAATGGCGACATGCTTTTTGATGGCGAGCCGCTCAAGATTGACGGTGCAACGGGGCAGATGAGCGATAAGGGTACCCTGCCGCTCAATATGCGGATTATCCCGTCAGACCGCTCCGTGGTTGCCGAGTTGGACGGAAGCGCGAGCACCAAAGAGGGCGCGCTAACATATGCAGGAAAGTTTGCATTGCGACCCGCGACGCTGACGGAGCCATCGCAGCCGCAATTGAAAGACGGCTATGGCGTGGTGGCAGAAGAGGGAACACCTTACCGGCTTTCAGGCAAATTCGAGATGGGTGCCGATGCGCTCAATTTACCGGAATATCGTTTAGAAACAGGGCCTAAGGATGATCCATATGTTGCCACTGGCACTGGACAAGTGACATTTGGGGCGACGCCTGCCTTTGCATTTAAGGTGGACGGAACGCAGGTGAATATCGCGGCGGATGCTGGCGTTGCAAGTGCTTCGTCAGCGCCAGTGGATAGGCTTAAGGCTTTCCGACAGTTCGTCGACACGGTGCCATTTCCCTCCATGCCCGGCACGCTTGACGTCAACCTTCCTGCGATTGTGGCGGGCGATACAACCATCCGCGAGATCGCATTCAAGGCCGCGCCAGAGGCTGGTGCGTGGCGGGTGAATGGCTTCAAAGCGACACTGCCGGGACGCACAAAATTGGAGGCCGACGGGCTGCTTTCGCGCGGTGACAAGTTTGGTTTTGCTGGCAATTTGCTCGTTGCATCCAACCAGCCAGCGGGCTTGGCGAACTGGCTGACGGGCAGCGTGGACGCTTCTATTCGGCGCCTTGAGGCGCTGGGTTTCTCATCCAGAGTCGTGTTAGCACCGGAAATTCAGACGTTTGAAAATCTCGAATTGGCGCTGGGGACGACGACCTTTAAGGGTAAGGCAGAACGACGCACTGACGGCGCGAGACCGGCAATTTCGCTGGTTCTAACGGGCGGGGCGTTGCAGCTTGATGCGCTATCGGTGCTGACCACTGGTGTTCTCGATGGTAGCGGTAAGAGCCGTTTTGCGGGGACCGATTTGAATATAACTCTGGATGCCGGTCCGGTTTCGCACAATGGTTTAGAAGCAAAAGCACTTGGATTATCACTTCGTTTGAAGGGAGATAAGGCAGATATTGACCGCCTCATGGTGACAGATTTGGGGGGCGCGTCGCTCTCTGCCACCGGCACTGTTACTGGATTTCCGGATAGTCCTGCGGCAACGCTTGATGCGTCTGTTGTTAGTGCAGATGGTGCTGACCTATTGAATTTATTACAGAATAATTTTCCGCAGAATGCATTTCTGGCCAAATTCGCTGATCGTGTGAACGCGTGGCCGGGGCTTTTGGCGGACCTTCAATCGTCGATAACCGCTAGTACGGCACTGGATAATGGGGTCAGAAATCTCACCATAAGTTCGACCGCCAAGGCTGCCTCGGGCGGGCTTACTGTGGCGATAAATACCACCGGTGCGCTGGATGATGTTTATGGTTTGAACGGGACTTGGCAAGCTAGTGTGACGCAAGAAGATCCGTTGGCGCTGGTCACGCTGACTGGAATTCCGGTTGTTCCCTTAGGCGCGCCGGGGCCAGCTACCGTGGAATTTAGCGGTGAAGGTAGCGTCCGTGAGGGCATGAAAACAACGGTGAAAGCAAGCGCAGCCGGGACTGTTTTGAATTTCGATGGCACGATGCAGGGCGGCGATGTGCCGACGAATATTGCGGGCGAACTGAGCTCAAATTCCGATGATTTAGACCCCTATTTGAACGCGACTGGTTTGGTGTTTGCTGGTGTTGGTACTGGAACGCCGGTGAAGTTTGGTAGCAATATTGCTTATTCCGATGATGTTTTCCATCTTAATGCGATAGATGCATCTGTTGCAGAAAATGCGCTAAGTGGCGGTATTAATGTGACTTTTGGTGAGCGTACGAAATTAGATGGTGCGCTTAATGTCGATTATCTTGATGCCAAATGGCTCGGTGAAAACATATTTGGCACTGGCGCTTTTGATGGTGACGGGATGCATACGGCAACAAGTCCGTTCGCCACGCAGCCGGTAACGCCATTTGACGGGTCGTTGAAAATCGCTGCGAAAACGCTTGGGTTAGGGGTGCTGGGCGAGGGCAAGGACGCCGTGATGGATGCCAAGTTTAGCGCCAATGGCATGCGTTTGGAGGGACTTCAAACGGCCGTTTCGGGTGGCAAACTTGAGGGTAATTTCGAGATTTCTAACACCTCTGGCGATGGCTCTTTTAGTGGAGATTTCAAATTTTCGGGCGCAGATATGGCGACGCTTTTGGGGCAAAAAGCGGTGACTGGTGCGGCGGATATTTCGGGTTCGCTGTCTGCCACAGGCAAGAGCGCGGAGGGCCTAGCTGCGTCTTTGACCGGGTCGGGAGTCGCACGGCTGGTGCACGGGAATGTATCGGGGATCGCACGGAGTGGATACGAAACCATGCTGGACGCGATACGGAGCCAAGACAAGGCGCCTGCCCAGAGTGTGGTTGAGGCGCTGATTGAAAAGAATGTTCGTGGCGGTGAATTTGCGCTTCCCGATACTGATTTTGCATGGACGGTTGCGGGTGGTGCGCTGCGGATGGCGGGGTTGAGCGCTGATGCTGCGGGTGCGAAATTGACTGCGAATATTAGCGCTGATGCAAGTGATAGTTCACTCACGATTGACGGTGCGATTGCCTATGCGGCGGGGCTAGAGGCGGTGACGGGCGCGGAGCCAACGGTGCCGTTTTCATTTAAGCGAGGGGGCACTGAAAGCAGTCTGAAATTTGACGCGCAGCCGATGACGCAGTTTCTTACTCAGCGGGCTTTGGAAATTGAGCAGGCGCGTGTGGAGGATATGCAGGCCGCGTTGGTGGAGAAGCAGCGGCTGCGGCGCGATGTGGCACAAATTAAATTGGCCTATGCTGAGCGGGACCGGAAGGCTGAACTGCGTGATGAGGCTGTGCGACGCGACGCCAAGACAAAGGCGGAACTAATGGCGGCGGCGTGGGCGCAAGAGCAGGCGCGGCTGGAGGCGGAAGCAAAGGCGCAAGCAGAAGCGCAGGCTAAGGCCGAGGCTGATGCGAAGGCCGCGGCAGACGCAAAGGCGAAGGCCGACGCTGAGGCGCAAAACGCGCTTCAAAGCCCGCCGACTGTAGTTCCTGATCCGAACACTGTTGATGGTGTCCTGCAAAACTTCGATTTGAATCTGCCAAAGCCATAAACGCTTAAAGCGTCGGCTTAGGCATCGGACCTGACGCTGGCGAGCGCGGCGAGGCGAAGCGCCGAGGAAAGATTTGAGTTTGGCTCGCGTGCTTCATCGATATTGGCGATGAGGCGGGCGAGGGGGATGGCTTGCGATTTCGCCATAGATTCCAAAATCTGAAAAAACTCATCCTCGACGGAAAATGAGGTGCGGTGGCCGTGAAGGGAGACCGAGCGCTTTTTGATTGTGCTCATGCCGGGTCTTTGGTGAGCTTGTGGCCGTCGAGACGGGTGCCGACTAATTTGGCTTGTGCCGACTCCAACGATTTCACAGCTTTTGGCTGGCCGAATTTCGCTCGGTTTTGCGCGGCAATGGTTTCTTTATCAACCTGCAGTTTGGATTTTCGTGCAGCCCGCAGGTTGACGACTTCGGCCATTATTTGTTTTTGCGGAATGCATCCAGTGACACGACGGACGCTGTTGGCTTTGCTTCGTCTTCGGTAGATTTTGCCGCGGGCGCTACCACTTTTTCGGCCTTGGCTTTTGGTGAGGCTTTGGCCTTTGGCGACGCCTTGATTGGCTCAATTGAGACAGGAACATCTTTAACAACATGCAAGGCTTCATGCGTCGGCTCAACGGCAGACTCGGCCTTAACTTCGAACTCAAGCTCAAAGTTCACTGATGGATCGTAGAAGCCGCGAATGGCGGCGTAGGGGATGGCCAGCTTTTCCGCAATGTCACTGAATGTCAGCGTCACTTCAAAGCCGGTTTCCGTTACATCCAAATCCCAATACTGGTGTTGGATGACGATGGTCATTTGTTCCGGATATTTTTCCTTGAGGCGCGAGGAAATGCGCACGCCCGGTGCGCCGGTAACGAATGTTATGAAAAAATGGTGATTGCCGGGCAGGCCAGTCCGCGTGACTTCGATCAGCACCTTGCGGATGACGCCGCGCAGCGCATCTTGTGCCAAAATATCATAACGGATCAGATCTTGCGGCATGATGCCCCTTCAGGAATCGAATTCTCTAGACATAGGTCTAAACCGGACTGAGCATTAGGTAAACTGCAATCGTTGCGGAAAGTTAAAAAGGGAAAAGTGGAGGTTTCTGTTGCCAGGCACCTCCGGGCCCCGCCTTAGCCTGCGAAGGATAAGGGCTTGATTTGAAGTGTCACACCGCCATTAGGCAGCGAGACGTACTTCCGCGTTGTTGTCATTTGCAACTAGCGATTTAGTCCGATGACGGTGGTACCATGCCGGGCAAAAACACGCTTTTTACGCCCTCGTCGATCCTATTTCGCCCCCGCCATATAACAGCTGATTCTGTTATATGGTGGAGGCGCCGGGTACCGCCCCCGGGTCCGAAAGGTTTATTATAACGGCCATTTATCACCATAGTCGGCAAGCCGACAACACACATATATGTGGTTTACCGCAGGTTTGAAAGGGGTATCACTTGACTAAGTGCAATCTGTCAGCGACATTCGCGCAAAGGTGACGCTACTGGCATAATATAGAACCGAAAAAAGCCGAACCTTGAGGGACAGTTTTTATTCTTCAAGAAGGGGATACCTTATGGCCGATTATTTGGCAGACGTACGTAAGTACGATGCTACCGCTGACGAAGCAATCGTTGGTAAAATTGTAAAGCACCTTGGCATTGCACTGCGCAACAAGGATTCATCGCTGGTTTCATGCAGCGATCCTGCTGAACTCGACCGCGTTCGTGAAAAGTGGTGCTTTAAGAAATTTGGCGAATCTGATGTAGCGAAATGCGACGGTATTATTGCCGCTGTTTGCGAGACAATGAAGGCTGACCGCTCTAAGGGCCGCGTCACATTCTACTATCTCGTTGCCAAGCATCTTGGTAAGCTGGCTGCACTATAAGTTTTGAAGTTGAACAAGACCCCGGCTGCGTTAAGTGGCCGGGGTTTTTTGTTGCTTTGCGGTTGGGTTTTGCGCCAATAATCCAAGTCTCGAATCGTAAGGACCAACCATGCGCGCCTACTTAACGCTGCTGCAACATGTGCTTGACACCGGTGTTGATCGCGGGGACCGTACGGGGACGGGCACGCGCTCGGTGTTTGGCTACCAAATGCGCTATAATTTGGCCGATGGATTTCCAGTTCTCACCACCAAGAAATTGCACTTGAAGTCGATTATCCATGAGCTTTTGTGGTTTCTGGCGGGCGATACCAATATTAAGTATCTGAAAAATAACGGCGTTTCAATTTGGGATGATTGGGCCGATGACAAGGGCGAGCTGGGGCCGGTGTATGGCTATCAATGGCGCTCGTGGCCATCGCCGGATGGCGGGTCGATTGACCAGATTACCAACCTCATTGAGCAGATCAAAAAGAACCCGTCATCGCGGCGCCTGATTGTTTCGGCTTGGAATCCGGCGCAGGTGGACCAAATGGCGCTGCCGCCTTGCCATTGTCTGTTCCAGTTTCATGTCGCCAATGGCAAATTATCATGCCAGCTTTATCAGCGCTCTGCGGATATATTCTTGGGCGTGCCGTTTAATATCGCCTCGTATGCACTGCTGACGATGATGGTGGCACAAGTGTGCGGGCTGGAGGCGGGTGAATTTATCCATACGTTAGGCGACGCGCACATTTATGCTAATCATTTTGAGCAGGCTAAGTTGCAACTTACGCGGACCCCAAAGGCGCTGCCGAAGATGATTATCAATCCTGATGTGAAGGACATATTCAGCTTCAAGTTCGAGGATTTTGAATTGCAGGGCTATGAACCTGACGCGCGCATCAAAGCACCGATTGCGGTCTAAATCGTGATGCACTAGGTTTCACGCCGGTGGCGCTTGATGCGGGGAGACACAATGAAAAATTTAGCTGGATTGGTGGCGACGCTATGGCTGACGACTGCGCCTGCATTTGCCAATGACACGACTGCGCAAGTGGCGGCTGGCGGGCTCATTTATGTTCAAAATGAAAATGTGTCGATGGCGGATGAAAAGCTCTATATTTCGATGGAGAAGGTCACCGTCGATTATATTTTCCACAATAATTCCGACAAGGACGTTGAAAGCCTGATTGCGTTTCCGTTTCCTGATGTGACTGGTTCCGGCGATTTTATGGATGGCGTTCCGGATACTGAGTCCGATAATTTCCTTGATTTTCAAGCGACCCAGGACGGCAAGCCTATTGTGCCGGACCTGCAACAGAGAGCCTTTAGTCTGGGGCTGGAT
>JAYTVD010000128.1:0-4899 GCA_043744175.1 Phyllobacteriaceae bacterium | reverse complement strand
TGGCAAAACTGCCGCTATTGCGCCTGTCTCCCGTTGCCTCATTCTCTTGGAATATCCCCCCCAGCGCAAAGCTGCCCGTGAAACGTCCGGCATAGAAGTCCGCCAGAAAATTGCGATGCCCGGGCGCGGAAAAATGCGGAATTGCGGCCGCATCTTCGTCCGTAATTGCCCAACCAATGTCATCATGACAGCGAATATAGGTGCCCCAGCAGGCGTTTCGGATGGTTTCAGGGAAATGCGTCGCCAAAACATGGCTCATCATCCGCGTGTCTTTGCTGGCCAAAGATGACCAGAATTGCACCATAAGATTATTGTGGTAGGCGAGATTGGCCTCGCGCCCCGTATGGCTGCCAACGCCGAGGTAAGGCACCAGATCGCGCGGCGAGACGATGGCCTCAGCTTTATGAATAAGGGCAGGGGCGGCAATGCGTGTCGCCGCGCGAAGCGCTTGCAAGAGATCATGCACCTCCGGCTGGTTTTGGCAGTTCGTACCCAGCCGCTTCCACATAAACGCCACCGCATCCAGCCGCAGCACTTGCGCGCCCTTGTTGGCCAAATTGAGCATAATATCGACGATTTCGAGGAAAACATCGGGGTTTGACCAGTTCAAATCCCATTGATGCTCGTTAAATGTGGTCCAGACATATTTTTTGAATTCCGGATAATAGGTGAAATTCCCCGGCGCATTAGCAGGGAAAATATCCACTAAAGTCTTGGAATATTCGTCCGGCACTTCCGGCGTATTGAACATCCAATAATAGTCTTGGTACTTTTTATTCCCGGCCCGCGCCTTGTCTGCCCATTCGTGCTCTTTGGCGGTGTGATTAAGAACCAAATCCACGCAAACACTCATATCGCGCTCGCGCAGCGCAGCGGTCACAGCCTCAAAATCATCCATAGTGCCGATCTTCGGGTCGATTGTGCGGTAGCTCTTCACTGAATAACCGCCATCGCTATCGCCGGGGCGCGGCTCTAAGCAGGGCATAAAGTGGATATAGTTCGCACCAAGATCAGATAAATAATCGAGATGATCGAGCACACTGCGTAACTTGCCCGCGAAGCGATCTATATAAAACACATAGCCGACCATTTTTTGCGACTGAAACCAATCCGGATTGAGATTGCGTTGCAGGTCTAGGTCTTTCAGCGCCGCTGATCGTTCAGACCAGCGCGATTGCAGTAGGGCCTTGAGAGCGTCCATGAGCACGCCAAAGCGCTCGTGTCCACCGTATAGCTTTGTCAGCGGCGCGGTGAGATCCTCCACGCTGCGCTGCCAGCGCAAATCGAACAGGCGTTCATCACCATTCTTTGAAAGCGCTTTCGATTTAAGGGTAGTGGCAGTTGGCGTCTTGGTCATGGCGTTCATCACAAATGTGGAGGTCACCTATTTGGTGGGCAAAACCGCGCGAATTTCAAGTGGCAAAGGCTGCAAAACAGCAATATTGCATCAAAAACAAAAAGGCCCGGAAGAACCGAGCCTTTGAGCATTGAATGGCGAAACGATTAACGCTTCGAGAACTGGAACGAACGACGGGCTTTTGCCTTGCCGTACTTCTTACGTTCAACAACGCGCGAGTCGCGTGTCAGGAAGCCGCCCTTTTTGAGAACTGGGCGCAAGCCTGGCTCATAATAGGTGAGGGCCTTGGATACGCCGTGACGAACCGCACCGGCTTGGCCGGAAAGACCACCGCCAACAACAGTGGCAACAACGTCAAACTGGCCAACGCGGTTTGTGGCAACAACTGGCTGCAACAAAAGCATCTGCAAAACAGGACGCGCGAAGTAAGCGGCATATTCTTTGCCGTTTACTGTCATCTTGCCGGTGCCTGGCTTTACCCAAACGCGGGCAATAGCGTTCTTACGCTTGCCGGTCGCATAGGCGCGGCCCTGCGCATCAAGCTTTTGAACGTGAACAGGAGGAGCAGCTTCAGTTGCAGTTGCAACAGTGCCGAGGTCCTTGAGTGAAGAGAGATCAGCCATTATGCAGCCTTCTTATTCTTGCGGTTGAGGGAAGCCACATCGAGAGTGACTGGCTGTTGGGCTTCGTGCGGGTGCGCAGCGCCAGCATAAACCTTGAGGTTCTTCATCTGGCGACGGCCAAGCGGACCGCGTGGAACCATACGTTCGATGGCTTTTTCAATAACGCGCTCAGGAAAACGGCCTTCGAGAAGCTGCTTTGCAGTACGTTCCTTGATACCGCCGATCCAGCCTGTGTGCCAGTAATAAACTTTGTCTTCGCGCTTCTTGCCGGTGAAAGCCACCTTGTCAGCATTGATAATGATAACATTGTCGCCATCATCAACGTGCGGTGTGAAAGTTGCCTTATGCTTGCCGCGAAGGCGCATAGCTACGATTGTCGCAAGACGACCAACAACGAGATCCGTTGCATCGATCAAAATCCATTGCTTTACGACATCTGCCGGCTTTTGGGTAAAAGTGGACATTTGAGTATTCCTAAAAGTTCAATCCGCACTAATATGCGGCGTTTTTTGTTGCTTATGTTGTGATGAAATTGTTCAGCCCAACGGGTACGAGCGGCATAAATCCATTCGTGGCGGGGCAATAGCCCAGAAGTCACACCCTTGTCAAACATGACAATTGATAGACTCGCGCAAAATACGCTGCAATTTCAATGCGTTATAATTGGGGTATTATTTTACCACACATAAATATGCCAAAGGCTAGACCTTTTTAGGTGGAATTGAGTAGGTCGCCGTCGCATGAGCCAGAATCTCGCCATCTTCCACGGTCGAAATCAAAATATCCGTCACCACGAGTTGCTTGCCCAATTTCAAAATGGTCGCCCGTGCTTGCAGCGCCTTTAAGGCGGGCTTCCGCAGGAAATTGATATTCACATTGGTGCTTACGGTTGCTGTTGCGGGGCCAACGTGCGCGAGGATCGCCACATAGCCGGCAATGTCTGCTAGCGCAAACATCGTCGGTCCCGAAACCGTGCCACCGTGGCGCAAATGACTATCGTTAGGATCAAGCTGTAGCACCGCGCCGGACGGAAAAACCTCAGTCACTGTGAAAGGCGAGGGCGGCGCGAATGCTTGCGGAAAGGTGTCTGCCAGCAAGGCCGAAAGCTCGCTGACACTCATCACGGGTTCTAGTTTATGGGCCATTTTCACGCTCGTTACGAATCTGCGACGGTAAACTGCGTCATCCGCCATTGTGATGCAACAGGCTGCAACTTGACTTGAATTGACGCAGAACATAAATAGAACGCAGTCACTTTGCAGGAGCTAAATCATGGCGCTATCGCCCACACTTTCGCTGGTCACCCTCGGCGTTCAAAACCTTGCCCGCGCCAAGAAATTCTACACTGATCTCGGCTGGACACCGCTGCCAATGCCGTCCGAAAGCGTGGCGTTCTTTGAGCTAAATGGCATTATGCTCTCGCTTTTTCCACGCGAGGAACTGGCAAAAGACGCAGGCCTCAAGGATAGCAAACCCGGCTTCAGCGGTATTTCTTTGGCACATAATGTATCCTCAGAATCAGAAGCCGATGCGGCGCTTGCCCATGCTGTCAAATGCGGTGCAAAACTCATCAAACCGGCAGAAAAAGTATTTTGGGGTGGATATTCCGGATATTTTGAAGATACCGAGGGACATTTGTGGGAAGTGGCGCATAATCCGTTCGCCCACTTTGATGCCAACGGCGTGATGAGGATGTCATGAACCACGATAACTATCCGCAAAACTACACACAAGACTGGCTCGCCAATATCAAAACCATCGCCGTCGTCGGCGCATCGCCCAACGAAGCGCGTCCAAGTTTCGGCGTCATGCGCTTTTTGATAAGTCGTGGTTATGCTATCACTCCCGTCAATCCGGGGCAGGCGGGCGGCGAAATACTCGGTCAAACGGTCGTCGCCGCGCTGGCGGACTTAAGCGCGCCCGTCGATATGATAGACATTTTCCGCGCGTCTGATGCCATTCCCGCCATCGCCGACGAGATATTGGCCTTGCCATGGAAGCCCAAACTTGTGTGGCTGCAACTGGGTATCCGCAACGACGCCGCTGCCGCAAAGCTGGAAGCCGCTGGCATCACGGTGATTATGAACCGCTGTCCGGCGATTGAGCTCAATCACTAGGGCGTGCGGATATCGCAACTGTTTGTGTCTGCCTTTGCCGATAGCCTGCCAATCATCGCCAGCGTTTCCGGATCAATCGTCGCTGCCTCACGCAGTTCCCACGCCTGATAAAGTGCCCAGACCGCCGCATCGAGCAAATTCTTGTCGCCTGAATATTCCGCCAGCCGCACTAATTTCAAAAGACTGTCTTCCAAACTCAACGTTACCCGCCCACTCATGATATGTCGCCCTCATTGCCCGATGAAGTCACAGTCGGAGAAATAGGGCGGCGGCGGCACTATCCAAAAGATTAGGATTTTTGGATTGGCAATTAATACTCGGTTGAGTGGTCAGGCTTTCGAAATCGCGCCTTGCCGCTCTCCTTCTGCCCCATTGGTATTCAACCAGTCCCTCGCAGCATCGTCATACTCGGCCACCTGGCCGAGTATCCAGTCGGCTCGATTTGGGCGGGCTTGGCGGGGTGAAAGTGATCGGTGAAAATCTCGGTACTTCGGCGTTGGCTGGATCCTCCGCCCGGTGGCCGAGGACGACGGCTCCAAGGGTCGCGCTTTGACTTTGTCCACGGTGTTTTGCAGAACTCGTGGCGTTGTTGTCTCTCTAACATATTGAAATAATATCACTTTCTAAAATTGACCTAATTATTTTCACCATTTCTATCCCCACCTCCCAAACCTCCCGCATAATCCACCTGCTCGTTGCAACAGGGACACGGAATTCATGATCCAAGTGTCTGTGGCAACGGCCGGTGCTTTGCTGGTGGATTGGAAATCCGCTGGGTGTTGAACCCCCAAGCAGAGGCGCA
>JAYTVD010000127.1:0-1551 GCA_043744175.1 Phyllobacteriaceae bacterium | reverse complement strand
AAATCTGGTGGCGTTGCTTCCTTCACCAGTGCGGCCAGCGTATCAGCCAAACTCGCAACCTTTTGATCCTGCGAACCCAAGCGCCGAATTGAAACAGTCTTCTCTTCCATCTCGCGTTTGCCCACAGCCAAAATAACTGGCACTTTCGCCAAGCTATGTTCGCGCACTTTGTAGTTGATCTTTTCATTGCGCAAATCCGCATCGGCTCGCAATCCAAGTGCGCGCAGTTGCGTGCGCACTTCAACTGCGTAGTCATCAGCCTCGCTCGTAATGGGTGCCACCATCAATTGCAAAGGCGCCATCCACAGCGGGAAATGGCCCGCGAAATTTTCAATTAGAATGCCAAGGAAGCGCTCCATCGAACCACATATGGCGCGGTGGATCATCACCGGCACATGCTTCTCACCATCGGCCCCAATGTAAAACGCGCCAAAGCGTTCCGGCAGATTGAAATCAACCTGCGTGGTGCCGCACTGCCAATCGCGGCCAATTGCATCACGCAACACATATTCAAATTTGGGTCCATAGAAAGCGCCCTCGCCCGGGTTGATCGCCGTTTTGATTGCACCGCCAGAGGCTTCGGCGATTTGCACTAGAACCTTCTGCATAATATCTTCGGCGCGGTCCCAATCGGCATCCGTGCCCACGCGCTTTTCAGGGCGGGTGGAAAGCTTCACCACAATCTGTTCAAAGCCGAAATCTTTGTAAGTGGATAAAATCAAATCATTGATCTTCAAACACTCATCAGCCATTTGTTCTGGCGTGCAGAAAATATGCGCATCATCTTGCGTGAAGCCGCGCACCCGCATCAATCCATGCAAAGCGCCCGACGGCTCATAGCGATGCACCGCGCCAAACTCAGCAAGTCGCATCGGTAACTCGCGATACGAACGCAATCCATGCTTGAAAAGCTGCACATGCCCGGGGCAATTCATGGGCTTCAATGCAAACACTTGTTCATCTTCAGTGTGCTCACCTGCGGATGTGGCGGCGAACATACCTTCACGATACCATTCCCAATGGCCCGATGTTTCCCACAAACTTTTATCGAGCAATTGCGGCGCGTTCACTTCTTGATAGTCGAGCTTTGCCAAACGGCGGCGCATGTAAGAGATGAGCTGCTGAAACATCGTCCAGCCCTTCGCATGCCAGAACACCACGCCGGGGCCCTCTTCTTGAAAATGGAACAAGTCCATCTCGCGGCCCAGCTTGCGGTGGTCGCGCTTTTCGGCTTCTTCCAAAGCCGTTACATAATTTTGCAAGTCTTTATCATTAGCCCAGGCTGTGCCGTAAATGCGAGTGAGCATGGGCTTGGTGGAATCGCCGCGCCAATAGGCGCCCGCCACCTTCATCAATTTAAACGCTGTACCGATCTTGCCTGTGGAATTCATATGCGGCCCACGGCACATATCCACCCAGCCGCCCTGATCATAAAATTTTATGTCTTCATTGCCGGGAATGGAGTCGACCAACTCCACTTTAAACTTCTCGCCCCGCGTTTCAAAAAATGCTTTCGCCTCTTCGCGAGACTTCACCGATTTTGTGAAAGGC
>JAYTVD010000126.1:0-65814 GCA_043744175.1 Phyllobacteriaceae bacterium | reverse complement strand
TACATGCGTTAACTGTGTTTATCGAGTTTCTCGATTCATTCGCGGTGGCTTTCAGCCTTCCCGATTGACGCCTCCCTGTTAAACTCTTGAGAGCCGCCTAGCGGCTCTTTTTTTTGGGTGTTTGATGGCGTGAATGGCGGTTTCTGTTCAGAAATGGCCGTTAACCTTTCCTTAAGTATATTGTTGCGCGGAGCGCCTAAAAGCGGCAATCTCCTCTCAATGACAGATTTGTAACGTGACTTGTAAAACAGTTGCGGCGATTGCATTGTCCGGCGTGGTGGCGGCGGGTGTTTTGATTTTAGAGTTTATGCAGGGCGTAAAATGAAAAGCCAAGAATTAGCGTCTTCCAACACCATTCGTCTGGCGGACCGTCGTGTATCGTCCGACCGGTTTAAGCCGCTCTATTCGGACGGCATGAAATTGGTTGAGGAAGCTGCAGGCTATCTTGATGGCGACGGCCGCGCAGATGCTAAAAAAATGTCGCGCACGGCAGCGACGCTTTATGCCGCTGAATCCATGCGTCTGACCACGCGCCTGATGCAGGTTGCCTCATGGCTATTGCTCCAGCGCGCAGCGAACAATGGCGAAATGTCTTTGGCGCAAGTGGCGGAAGAAAAGTCTAAAGTTCAACTTGAAACGCCATCCGCCTCACGCGGCACTCAAAGCTGGGAAGAATTGCCTGAAAAATTTGTGAGCATAGTTGAGCGTTCGCTTAGCTTGCAGACACTGGTGAAGCGCTTGGATGAAGAAGTTTATCCCAAGCAAAAGCCGATGGCTGAACTTGAAGTGCGCCGCAATCCAGTTGTTGACCAGATGGATTTACTACATGCGGCTTTCGGTGGTAGATAACCTCGCTCCATAGTAATTCTGTTTTCTGTTTGTTCACCTTTGATAATTGATATAAGTCTCTCTCAACGGGGGATTTATGGTGGCGTCAGCGATTCGCATTATTGGTATTGATCCGGGCCTGCGCCGTATGGGCTGGGGCATTATTGAATCGCTTGGCAATTCGCTCCACTTCGTGGCATCCGGCACTGTGACCTCCGATGATAAGTCCGACATGGCCTCGCGGCTTTGCCAGCTGCATGACGGGCTGGTTGCAGTCATCCACACCCATATGCCCGTTGAGGCGGCTGTTGAGGCGACTTTCGTCAACAAGGACGCCGCGGCTACGCTGAAGCTCGGTCAAGCGCGAGGCATCGCTATGCTGGTTCCGGCCAAAGCGGGACTACAAGTGGCGGAATATGCGCCGAACGCAGTGAAAAAATCCGTGATCGGCGTGGGTCACGGCGAAAAAGCGCAAATTCAAATGATGGTAAAAGTGCTGATGCCAAAGGCCATATTTACCGGCCCCGATGCGGCGGATGCGCTGGCGATTGCGATATGTCACGCGCATAATCGAGGGGGGATAGCTTTAAGGAGGCTAGCGCTGGCGGGATGAATGTTCTTGACTTGTTCCAAAAGTAAGAATATCCCTTACTTGAAGTAAGAATATCTCTTACTTCAAGTGGAGACGAAGATCATGCGCGTTACCAGCAAGGGCCAAGTGACAATACCGCGCGATTTGCGCCAGCTTGCGGGAATTGAGCTGAATAGCGATGTGCTGTTTGGTGTCGAGAATGGCAAGATTACCATTCAAAATCAAAATGCTGTCGGCGAGAATGATAATCAGTTGCGGCTTGACCGGCTGCTTGCGACTTTGAAAAGGCTCGAAGGAACGGGTAACCCCGATTTGAGCGCTAGTGATGTTATGACCATAACCAGAGATCGTTGATCGTGGCTGCGCTGGTCGATTCTAATGTGTTGATTGATATTGCTTTTCAAGATCCGGTTTGGGCCGATTGGTCTAAGAATGCGATTGTGGCAACCGCGATGGCGCATGAGTTAATCATCAATCAGATTATTTTTGCCGAGCTTTCATATCGCTATGAAAGTTACCAAGAAGTGGATGCACTGTTGCCGACCCGCGAATTCCGTCGTGAGGAAATTCCCTATATGGCAGCGTTTGCGGCCTCGAAGGCGTTTCTGGTTTACCGCAAATCTGGCGGGGCCAAAGAGCGCCCGCTTCCTGACTTCTTCATCGGTGCCCATGCCGCCGTGTGCGGGCATCACATTATTACGCGCGATACCGCTGGCTACCGGACTTATTTTCCTATGGTCGAGTTGATAACGCCCGAAACCCATCCTTTTAGAAAGTCATATTCATGATTGGAAAAATCAAAGGCACGGTTGACGAAATCGCCGAAGACCATGTGGTGATTGATGTGCATGGCGTTTGCTATGTGGCGTTCTGCTCGATGCGCACGCTGGGCAATTTGCCGGGGCCGGGCGAGGCAGTGGTGCTGTATATCGAAACCTACGTGCGCGAGGATATGCTGCGATTGTTCGGGTTCCGAACAACGCTGGAGCGCGATTGGTTCAAGCTGTTGCAAAGCGTGCAGGGTGTGGGCGCGAAAGTTGCGCTGGCGGTTTTATCCACGCTTACAGCGCCGGATTTGGCCAATGCAATCGCGCTGCGGGATATTGATATGGTTTCGCGTGCGCCGGGCGTTGGTAAAAAAGTTGCCGAGCGGATTGTGACTGAGCTCAAGAACAAAGCACCAGCCTATGCGGGTTCTGCATCTGGCACAATTGGATTGAAGCAAGAGCTTGGCGAGGGCGTTGCGCCGGTGCCCGTAATGGATGCGGTATCGGCGCTGACCAACCTTGGCTATTCGCGCGATATTGCGGCGAACGCCGTGGCTGCTGCACTGAAAGTGGCGGGTGAGGCACCGGATAGTGCCAAGCTGATTAGACTCGGGCTGAAGGAGCTTGCGCGATGATTTCCTTGCTTATTGATGTATTCCTTACTATTGTTGAAAAGTAAGGAGAGATGACTATGGGTGCGTTTCTAACAATCACTTCCAAAGGCCAGATGACTGTTCCCAAGGATATACGCGACGAATTGCATATTATGCCCGGTGATCAGTGCTACGCGTGGGTTCGTGGTAATGAGATGATCGTCATTCCGCGAAATAAAAATTTTGTCGATTTGATGGGGTTTCTTGGTGATCCACCGAGTGGAAAGGGCGCTTCGCTTCAGGAGATTGATGCTGCGGTAGCTGGCGCTGTTGGACTTCATGTGTCGGGAAGCGCTGCTCAGGACGATGGTTCATAATGGCTTTGATCGGGCTTGATACAAATGTGCTTTTGCGAACTTTCGTCCGTGATGATGAGGCGCAGACGGCGCGCGTTGCGAAATTAATTGCACAACGCAAGGAAACGGACGTATTTTTCGTCAATATCGCCGTTATTTTAGAGTTTTCGTGGACGTTAAGTCGGTTTTATAAATATCCTCGGACAGCCGTGCTTCGTGCCATTCGCAGCTTACTGGAGCGTCGCGATCTTGAGGTTGAGCATTATCAAATTATCGGTGATGCCGCCGTGGTATGCGAAGACAGCAAATGTGATTATTCTGACGCAGTGATAGGCCTGTTGAATAGGCGTAACGGCTGCATTCATACGCTGACTTTTGACAAAATTGCCGCAGATTCAATTCACGATATGGAGTTATTGGCATGAGTGACGCCCCACGCCTAATCACTCCGGAAAAGCGCGGCGAGGATGCAGACTCGACTTTGCGTCCGCAGTCTTTGCATGAATTTGTCGGGCAAAAAGCGGCGCGGGAAAATCTGAAGGTTTTCATTGAAGCCGCGAAGTCGCGCGGTGAGGCGCTGGATCATGTTTTGTTCGTTGGGCCTCCGGGTCTCGGCAAAACCACTTTGGCGCAGATTATGGCCAAGGAATTGGGGGTGAATTTCCGCTCAACCTCTGGCCCTGTGATTGCGAAAGCTGGTGATCTAGCGGCGCTTTTGACGAACCTCGAAGAAAACGACGTGCTGTTCATTGATGAAATCCACCGGCTATCACCAGCGGTGGAGGAAATTCTCTATCCCGCGATGGAAGATTACCAGCTTGATTTGATTATCGGCGAGGGGCCGGCGGCGCGGTCGGTGAAGATCGATTTGGCGAAGTTTACCCTTGTGGCGGCGACCACGCGCCTTGGGCTTCTCACTAACCCGCTGCGCGATCGGTTCGGCATTCCGGTGCGTTTGAACTTTTACACCGTCGAGGAACTGGAACTAATCGTGCGGCGTGGGGCGCGCATTTTGGGGGCTCCCATTGATGATGGCGGCGCGCTTGAGATTGCTAAACGCTCGCGCGGCACGCCGCGTATTGCCGGGCGGCTGCTGCGCCGCGTGCGCGATTTCGCTATTGTGGCGGGCGATGATAAAATTACCCGCAAGGTGGCGGATGAGGCGCTTATCCGGCTGGAAGTGGATTCGATGGGCCTCGACCAACTTGACCGGCGCTATTTGAATATGATCGCGCAAAATTTTGGCGGCGGGCCGGTTGGCGTTGAAACCATAGCCGCTGGCCTATCTGAGCCGCGCGATGCGATTGAAGACATCATCGAGCCTTATCTTATTCAGCAGGGGTTCTTGCAGCGCACCCCGCGCGGGCGGGTGCTGGCGGCCAATGCATGGAAACATCTTGGCATGGCGCCACCGCGCGATGCGGCGCAAACGGCGCTGCTGTTTGAGGATGAGTGACTATCTTGCGCCGGCCAATTTTGCTGGCAGATAAACAATCGACGAGAGTAAATCGCCACCGAAGCCTAGGCTTTGCGCGAGAATATTGTTGCCTTTGGCCCGTTTGCCGCCTGCAAGGCTGGCGATGTTTAGTTTACCGCTGCGTACGAGCGCAATGAGTGCCGGCGAATTGGCATAAGTGGAGTGGCTGAGGCCATCACCCTTCGCGCGCACGGTGGCTAAATCCAGCACGATGAGGCCGCTGGCGACCAGCTCGTCTTTGTTCGCGCCTGCCCCCACGCGAGGTTTACCGCCGCGCAAGCCGCCTGAAATGCGCAGCGCTTTGTCCTCTTCGGACACCAGCACCAATATAGCTTTGGGGCGGGTTGTGAGCGATGCCAATTGTTCGCGGAAAACATCTTGGTCGATATCAGGGGCGGCCAATATCAACGGGTTTATCAGGCCAACTGTCGCTGTGTCGCCTGTTAGCGAGAGGGTGCGCAGTGCTTCCATTGTGACGAAGGTT
The DNA here is from genome assembly GCA_043744175.1 of Phyllobacteriaceae bacterium. Taxonomy (GTDB): domain Bacteria; phylum Pseudomonadota; class Alphaproteobacteria; order Rhizobiales; family Rhizobiaceae; genus JANMEX01. Next base: position 60,717 of record JAYTVD010000126.1, on the reverse strand, counting down.
CCCATGGAGTGGCCAAGCATAATGATGGAGTTCGGTTTGGCGGCGGCGGCAATCTTCAGTGTTTTTACCAAGCCATCGCGGGCATATTCGGCGCTATCACGATCATAAAGATAGAGCGCGGTTTTGGCAGCTGACGGCCATGAGTAATGCAGCGACACGCCGGGAATTTCATAGTCGTGACGCAGCTGCGCTTGATCGAACAGGCCTTCGGCAAAGGTGACGTTATAGCCATGAATGAAGATGAAAATATTGCGTTGCTCGGGCGGCAGGCTGGCGAGCGCGGCGCGCAATCTCGATGCTAAAATGGTCTCATCGTCGGTTAAAGTGGCGGATGTGACAGCAAATTGCTTCTTCAAATCCGGTTTAGCGGTTGGAAACTCAATGCTACCGGCAATGCGATTTTTCGGCACCGAGATATTAAAATCGGCAAAGTGCAGATAGTCGGCCCGCTCGCCGCCAAACAAAATTTGCTCATCCGGTGATGGCACACGCATGGTGGCGAGAAACACCCGCTCACTGGTCGCATCCACTTGTTTGGCAATCGCGCCCAAGCCAACGGTTGGCTTGGTGGCACAGGCGACTAGTGCAAGGCACATCGCAAATGTTGAGAGAATTGCAGAAAGGCGCATGGGTGTTGCTAAACCTGTTGGTTGAAGCCAGTCTTAACGGAGTGGCTTTCGCGGTGCAATGAGTTTGGAGCTTCCTTAACTATCGCGGCAATTCTTTCACAATGTCGATCACATCTGTTTCGGACTTTCTGGCCTCAAATTCTTCGATCACGCCGAACGGGCCACCGTAGCTCCATAGCGCCCATGCAAAGCCGTAGCTTTCGGCGCGCTCCATTTGCGTCTTATAATAGGCGGCGCGAGTGGGGCCGGGGATGACAACGGGGTTTTGATACTCCTGCCGGATGATGCCGAACTCGCCGAGCATGATTGTGGCAGGATCAATATTGTTTTGCTTGGCCCAGCCCGCCACTTTGGCAAACGCGCGGTCCATTTCCGCTTCTTGGCCTTCCTTGGTGGCGATCAGCGCGATCTGCTCATCAAGATAGGCGAGATGGCCAGAGACTTTATCTGCAGGTGCATTTGCCTTTATCCGCGCGCGAATTGTATCGAGGATTTTATCCAGCTCAGGCTTTGGCGTTTCATAAAGCGGGAAGGGCAAGCCATAGACATAAGGCATGAAGTCGCCTGTCCACGTCGCCCCTTGATGGGTGATGATGAACGGGTCGTAAGAGTGAAATGACCATATTAGATTGTCGTCCGGATATTCCTTGGGGTCGAGCTTGGCCAGACCTTCTGCGCCGCCCCAACAGGCGCCGGAGAGAATGAGTGTGAGATCAGGCGCGGAAGCGCGGGCGGCGGCGAAAGTCTGTTTCAGCTTTGCGGGCCAATCACTTGTGCCGTCGCTGTCGCAATCAATCGTTGGCTCGTTGAATGGCTCTAATGCCACGCGCTCAGGATTCTCACGAGCAATAGACTGCGCGATGCGGCGGGTGAAAGTCAGATAGTTTTCGAACGTGGTTTCGTCTTTCAGTACCTCGCTAGTACCGATGGGACGCGTGCTGCTGCCGGGTAACCAGTGCAGATCAACAATGACATTCAGCCCTGCATCCTCCGCCATTTTGACGGATTGGAAAACGGAATCATAAAGCTGGTCATGAAGCGCTGCGGATTTATCGGATAGGAAAATGGAAGGGTCCACGGGAATGCGCACAAAATCAAAGCCTGCGCCCTTCAGCGCTTTTAGTTCTGTTGTGCCCATCGTTTTGCGCCATTCGGGGAACGGCAGCACGGTCGTTGCATCGCTCCATTGATCTTCCTGTGGCCATGTTGTCCAAATATCCAACGAAATGCCGCGCTTGGGTTTGAACGTTGCAGCGTCCGCCATAGGTGCGATGAGTAGGGCGAGGATGGCGGCGAGACTTAGGATTTTCATAGGAGACGCGGCTTTCAAACTTTTGACTTATCACGCATATAAAGTGCGTAGAGATATAAGGGAACGTGAATGCGCGAACATGGTGAAAATGCGGGACTGGCAGGCGAACTGACCGACGTCGGACATCGCTTGAAACAACGCGTTTATTATGAAGATACCGATTTCAGCGGTGTGGTCTATCACGCGCGCTACCTGCATTTCTTTGAGCGTGGGCGCACAGACTTCCTGCGCATTAGCGGTGTTTCGCACACTGAACTTGAGGCGGGCACTCATTCGGGTGCCAAGTCTGAAAAGCTGGTGTGGATTATCCGGCGGATGGAAATTGACTATAAGGCTCCCGCTAGAATCGATGATATTTTGACCATCGAAACGCGCACGCTGGAGATTTCCGGCGCTCGGATTGTGATGGGGCAGGAGATCTTCTGCGAGGGCAAACTGCTCTGTTCCGCACGGGTTGAAGCGGCGTTGGTGAACGGCGAGGGCCGGCCGCGACGGTTTCCAAGTGACTGGCTAACCGCATTTCAGCCTCGATAGTGCTATTGAATTTGCTAAAATTTGAATAAAATAACCCATCCTTAACCATAACAGGCCATGAATGCGGTTGAATGGCCGTCGTGGTTCGCTCCCCGCCTTCCTTTCACCAAATTGTGCGGGGATAGCCGTGCCGGGCGTTAGGGTTAACATCAGTCTGGCTCGTAACCGCAAACTGACACTATCAAAACCGCCCGGTAATTCGCCGGGCGTTTGGATTCGAGGGTATAAAATGGAACAAGTCGCATTGGCCGCACCTGAAGTGAATATGTCGCTGTGGGGCTTGTTTACCCAAGCGGGTTGGATCGTGAAGCTCGTGATGATCGGCCTGCTCGGCGCGTCGATTTGGACGTGGGCGCTTATCATTGAAAAGACAATTCTCTACCGCAAAATGCGCGCTGCGCTGGACCGGTTTGAGCAGGTTTTCTGGTCCGGCCAATCGCTTGAAGAGTTGTATCGCACGCTGGCGGATCGCAACACCATTGGCATGGGCTCGATCTTTGTCGCGGCCATGCGCGAGTGGAAGAAGAGCTTCGAGCGCGGCGCACGCACGCCAATTGCGCTGCAGATGCGCATTGAAAAATCAATGGATGTGGCTTTGACGCGTGAAATGGAAGTGCTGGAAAGCCGCCTGACATCGCTGGCTACAATCGGTTCTGCCGGTCCCTTTGTCGGGCTGTTCGGCACTGTTATCGGTATTATGACGTCGTTCATGGCTATTGCCGCCTCCAAGAATACCAATCTTTCGGTCGTGGCCCCAGGTATTGCCGAGGCCTTGCTGGCAACGGCGATTGGTCTGGTCGCCGCTATACCAGCGGTTATTGCCTACAATAAGCTGAACTCGGACGTGGCAAAAATTGGCTCGCGCTTGGAAGGCTTTGCCGATGAATTCTCCGCCATACTTTCGCGTCAAATTGACGAGAAGATTGGCAAGCAGGCGTAAGTCTAACGACACGAGTGAAGGACTAAACGCATGGGCATGTCATCGGCAGGCGGTAATCAAGGCAGAAAAGGCCGGCGGCGCGGCCGCGGTCGTGGCGGCGTGATGAGCGAAATCAACGTGACACCTATGGTGGATGTGATGCTTGTACTCTTGATAATTTTTATGGTCGCAGCACCGCTTATGACGGTTGGCGTGCCGGTAACCTTGCCGGATACGCAGGCGAAATCTTTGAATGTTGATACGCAGCCTATTACCGTTTCGATTAATGCGACGGGTGAAATTTTCATTCAAGAAACGCCGATTACGCTTGAAGATTTGGAACCCAAGTTGAAAGCCATCGCCACCCAAGGCTATGAAGAGCGTATCTTTATTCGCGGCGACAAGGACGCTGACTATGGCACGGTTGCCAAGGTGATGGCGAAGATTTCCTCGTCGGGATATAAAAATCTTGGGCTTGTGAGCCTGCCGGAACAGGGCGGCTAAGCGCCAATGAAGGGTCCGGTCGCCTCATCCACGATTATCCACATCATCCTGTTAATTCTGGGTTTGGTGTCACTGTCTTCGACCAAAAAGCTCGAAACGGGCGGGGAAACTGTGGCCGTGACGATGATTACGGAAGAAACCCAAATTCAGCAGGGCGATCAAAAAGCACCAAAGGCCGAAAAGTCCGCGCCGAAACCGACGACCAAACCTCAAACGCAGCCGGACGCCAAGAATGTTGGCGATAATGAAACAGATTTGCCCACACCGCCAAAACCTGCCGATAAACCAAAGCCGGTGGAAACAGCCGCGCCACCAAAGCCGCAGGATAAGCCAGTAGTTAAGCCTGAAGAGACCAAGCCGGAAGAACCGAAGGTTGATCCGGTTGCCGATGCTATCGCCAAAGAACAGGCAGCGGCCAAGGCGGATGCAAAAGCTGAGGAAGCGAAGGCGGCTGAGGCCAAGGCTGCAAAGGCTGCAGAAGCGAAAGCCGCTGACGCTGCTGCGAAGGCTGAGGCTGCAAAGGCTGATGCTAAAGCGGAAGCCGCGGCTAAGTTAGAAGCGGAAGCATTGCTGAAGGCTGAAGTTGATACCAAGGCGCTGGAAGAAAAAGCTGCCGCTGATAAGGCCGCCAAAGCTGAGGCGGATAAGGCTAAGGCCGATGCAAAGGCAGAAGCCAAGGCCGCGGCGGACGCAAAAGCTGCCGAAGAAGCCAAGGCTGCGGAAGACGCGAAAGCGGCAAAAGACTCCGCTGCGGCAGAGGCAAAAGCGGCAAAAGATGCTGCCGCTGCTGAAGCCAAAGCTGCAGCTGATGCGGAAGCCAAGGCTGAGAAAGCCGCTGCTGCAAAATTGGCGAAGGCTGAGGCCAAGAAGGCCGCCGCTACAGCAAAAGCTGAAGAAAACAAGCTGAACGATGATATCGCCAAGGCGCTTCTCAATAAGGATACGGGCGCGACGGGTGGAGCAAAGAGATCAACCGATCAGGCCGCACTTGGCGGTAAGAAAACCACTGGCGGGTCTAAGCTTTCACTGAGCGAAATGGACGCGCTGCGCGGGAAAATTCAGAGCTGCTTTAGCTCCACCCCCGGCATTAACGATGTGGGTTCGTCCGTCGTGAAGGTGAAGTTTAATTTGAACCAAGCCGGTGAGGTGGATGGCAGTGCTAAAATCACCTCCAATGGAGGGGGATCAGGTGCGGAAGTTGCTGCTGCCGAAGCGCTGCGCCGTGCGGTTATGAAATGCCAGCCTTATGATTTGCCGGCGGATAAATATGATACCTGGTCTGAAGTGGAAGTCAGCTTTGATCTAGCCGACTTAAATCAATGACCGGAACACCAGACATAGATTTGTCTGAATGAATTGAAATGAACGAGACTAAAGTGACCTTGATTGGTCAGGTATATGGAGAGGTCCAAGTATATGAATAGACTGATGAAAAATGTCGCAATGGCGATTTTTGCAATCACCGCTGCGATTGGTGTGATGGCAAGTCCGGCGTTTGCTCTTGTTGAGTTGCGGTTGGATAAGCCCAATGCAGAGCCTTTGCCCATCGCGATCACGGACTTTCTCTCCGGCGAGCTTGGTCCGCAAATCTCCAGCATAGTTGCCGCCGATTTGAAGCGCTCAGGCTTGTTTGCGCCGATTGACAAGGGTGCTTTCATCGAAAAGATCACCAATCCGGACGTTGCGCCGCGCTTTGATGATTGGAAGGTTATTAATGCGCAAGCCTTGGTAACCGGCAAAGTTTCCAATGATGGCGGCAAGATCCACGCGGAATTTCGGCTATGGGATACGTTTGCCGGCGAGCAGTTGGAAGGCCAACAGTTTGTTGCTGATGCCAGCAACCAGCGCCGCATTGCGCATATGATTGCTGATGCGATTTATAAGCGCCTCACCGGTGAAGATGGCTATTTTGACACGCGTATTGTGTTTGTCTCAGAATCCGGCCCGAAGACAAAGCGCATCAAAAAACTGGCGATTATGGATCAGGACGGCGCTAATGTTCGTGCACTGACATCTGGCAAGGATTTGGTGCTGACGCCGCGCTTTTCACCTAACCATCAAGAAGTGACCTACATGTCTTTCGATGGCGATGTGCCTTCGATTTATCTGTTGCAGCTTGAAACCGGGCAGCGCGAAAAGGTGGGTAATTTCCCCGGCATTACCATCGCGCCGCGCTTCTCGCCGGATGGCCAGAAGGTTATCTTGAGCCTGCTGCAGGACAATGGTTCGGCAAATCTCTATACAATGGATTTGCGCAGCCGCAGCGTGACGCGCCTGACGAATTCTGCTGCGATTGATACATCTGCCTCTTATTCGCCGGACGGCAGTCAGATTACGTTTGAATCAGACCGTGGTGGCAAGCAGCAGATTTATCTGATGAGCGCCGGTGGTTCCGAGCCGCAACGCATTTCATTCGGTGATGGCTCTTATTCCACGCCAGTCTGGTCGCCACGCGGGGATTATATTGCTTTTACTAAGCAATCTGGCGGGCAGTTCTCTATTGGCGTTATGAAGCCGGATGGTTCGGGCGAGCGTCTGTTGACGACCGGCTACCTAATGGAAGGTCCGACATGGGCACCAAATGGCCGCGTGTTGGCGTTTTATCGTACAAATCAGGGCGGCGAGCCGGGCATATATTCGATTGATTTGACCGGCTATAATGAGCAGCAAATCAAAACGCCGGGTGGTGCTTCCGACCCTGCATGGTCGCCAATTCTTGAGTAACAATCTGTTTGCCGCCTTTTGGCCTTATTCCAAGGTCAAGGGGCGCTTGAGATTGCCGCATTCTTCTTAAGCGTTTGATGTTCCATCAAACTGGAAAATGCTCTAAACGTGCATTCAGAAACCATTAACTATGTTTGTTGGCGCTGGGTTAACCCCGATGTGGTTACTAAAAGACCAACGAAACATATAAATTGCAAGGAGTACCGGCATGAGCCGTTTTGCATCCATGACCCGTAGCCCGATTGCCATCGCGCTGGTCGCCATTCTCGCCGTATCCGGCTGTGCCACAAAGAAGAACCTGCCAAACAATGCCGGTGACCTTGGCCTAAACGGCGCTAATGGTGCTGGCGGCGCGCCCGGTTCCACACAGGATTTCACGGTAAATGTTGGCGATCGTATCTTCTTTGATACAGATTCTTCCGTAATTCGCGCTGATGCGCAGGCAACACTGGCCAAGCAGGCACAGTGGCTGCAGCAATATCCTAACTATGCCATCACTGTTGAAGGCCACGCCGATGAGCGCGGCACACGCGAATATAACATTGCGCTTGGCGCACGTCGCGCTGCGACAACACGCGACTTCTTGGCATCCAATGGCGTGCCGGCTGGCCGTATGAAGACTATTTCCTATGGTAAGGAACGTCCTGTTGCGGTTTGTGACGATATCTCCTGCTGGAGCCAAAACCGCCGTGCGGTAACTGTTCTTGGCGGCGCTGGTTCTTAACTATAGAGAACTAAAGCAAAAATATTGGAGGCGGTCTGCAAGGGCCGCCTTTTCTGTTGTAAACTCATCCAAATTTGGACGAATTGTTAGTTTAGTCCTCAAAAGGAATGAGTTAGGGATGCCGACGTGGCAGCTTGGGGAAGTTAGGATAATCACATGCGTTTGAAGACAGTTTTGGCGGCAACAGCGCTGCTTTTGAGTAGCGCAGCCGGGGTTGTGGCGAGCGGAGTTGATAATTCTGCCCGCGTTCCTGGGTTTGGTGTTGAGGTGACGGGCGATAAATTTGTGCCCGTTCCACAGCGCGCAGTGGGTACGCAAGTACCTGTTCTTGTTGCACAAAATGCGGATTCGCAGCAGCTTGAAGAGCAAATTCGCTTGCTAAGTGGCAAAGTGGAAGAGCTGAACTTCCAGATCCTGCAAATGCAGGAACAAGTGCGCAAGATGCAGGAAGACAATGAATTCCGCTTTCAGGAATTGGAAAAATCCAAGCAGGGAAGTGTGAAGCAAAAGCCGAGCAATACTGATGTTGCGACTGCTCCGGCAGATGCGGCACCCGCTGATCCGGTTGGTGATGCGATTACCAATGACCAAAATGCGGATGCTCCCGAAGTGGCCACAAAGAATGGCAAGGGCCCGAAAGATTTGGGGACCGTAACATTTGATGCCAATGGAGATCCTGTTGCAAGTAGTGCCGAGCTAGCTCCGGCGGACGGCACTGACACGGCAACACTGGGCGATGCCAGTGATCCTAAAGAGTTGTATAAAACTGCCTATGACCATGTTTTAGCAGGGGAATATCCGGAAGCGGAAAAGGCGTTCCGTCAGCATATTGAACAATATCCGACTGACCCGCAGACGGCAGATGCCCGCTATTGGCTAGGCGAATCTTTGGCGGCGCAAGATCGGCACCGCGAGGCGGCCGAAGTTTTGTTGGCGGCGCAGAAGGACTTTCCGAAATCAAAGAAGGCACCTGATATGCTGTTGAAACTTGGTGTTTCGCTCGCGGCGCTGGATAATAAGGATGTGGCTTGCGCTACCTTTGCGCAGGTTGTGAAGAAATATCCGAAGGCAAGCGCGGCGCTTTTGGACCGTGTTTCTGCCGAGCAACGCAACGCCGGTTGCTGATGTTTGACGATGCAATTGCCGCTGGATGAGATTTTTGGCGGCTTTGATTTTGGCGAAATGAAAACCGTTGCGGTTGCCATTTCGGGCGGAAGTGATTCCACGGCGCTGCTATTTTTGCTGCAAGACTATTTCAAAACGCTGTCCATCGCGCCGCGCATTATTGCTATTACAATCGACCACGGACTGCGCCCGGAAAGCGGTCGCGAAGCGCACGAAGTGAGTGCGCTGTGCGCCCGGAATGGCATCGAACATGTAACGAGCGGCTGGTCGGGATCAAAACCGGAGACTGGCGTGCAATCGGCGGCGCGAAATGCGCGGTACGCATTGCTAAGCGAGGCCGCGGCGAGATCAGGTGCGACGTTGGTTTTGACGGGTCACACGTTTGACGACCAGATTGAAACAGTGGCGATGCGGATGGCACGAGATGGCTCGACGGCCAATGCCGGGCTGGCGGGAATCTCGCCTTGTACATTAGCATTTAATGATTTGAACGGTGGCGAACCTGTTTGGTTTGCGCGGCCATTGTTGCATGTACGGCGGTCTGCCTTGCGCGATTATCTTAAGGGTCGCTGCATTGGTTGGATCGACGACCCTTCAAACACCAATGAGAAATATGAGCGGGTGGCGGTGCGGCAAACTGCGCTGGATGAGACGATGCTGGCGCGGGTGCAAGGCGAGGCCGCGGCCCGGCGAAACGGGGCAAGTCAAAACGGGGCCAGGTTGATTGAGCGGTTTGCGCAGGAAGTCACGCCGGGGCTGGTTTTTGTTGCGTCCGAAATTGGCGACGAGCCATTGGCTGTTCACGCGCTGACGGCGCTGATTGCCTTTGCTGGTGGCGCAGGCTGGATGGCAGAACCATCTAGCGCTGACGCCATCTTGCAAGGGCTGGCTGACTTCAAGGCAGGAACGCGCAAGGTGCCGCTACGACTGACCGCCAGCGGGGCTTTGATTGATGTCCGAAAGGACGGTGTGTATTTGCTGCGGGAAAAGCGTGAGGTTTTGGAGGCAGCAAAGCGGGCGGCGTTTGACGGGTTTTATCGGGAAGTGGCGACAGCCCCCACAGGGCCGTCATTCCGGGGCGGCAAAGCCGAACCCGGAATCCAGAGCTCTGGCGGTGAAAATAGTGATGAAAAGGTTGGAGCTGTTAACGTCCATAAGGCAAGCTCCCTGTTTACCTCATCTTCGGGCACGGCGCTCTGGATTCCGGGTTCCGCTACGCGGCCCCGGAATGACGGGGTGATGGTGGCTGCGCTCACTCCTCCCTCACTCCTCGCTCACGCACGCGCCACTCATCCCATGCTAGAATCAGCGCCCTCAGTTCGCCGCCTTCTCAACCCATGGCCGGATTTGGTGCCGTTGTTTGACCTTGAAATGGCGTTGGCTCTGACAAAAATGGCAGGTCTTCCCGCTTTGCCTGAAGCTCCGATTCACTTTGATGACAAGAATTGACGCAGGTGGCTGCGCAAGCCTTGGCAACGCCGTTATTCGCACCTATCTTACACTCAACTCTTGAGCCATCTGGCTGGGTACTTTTTTAGACTGGATACAGGCATGAACCCGAATTACAGAAATTTTGCGCTTTGGGCGATTATTGCGCTCTTGCTGGTGGCATTGTTCAACCTGTTCCAAAGCCCGACGCAGCATGTCGCGACGGCGGATATTGAATATTCGAAGTTCCTTGATGATGTGGATGCGGGCAAGGTCAAGAAAGTTGAAATTGCCGGTGACCGGATTATCGGCACTTACAACGATAATAACGCCAGCTTTTCGACCTATTCGCCCGGCGATGCTGATCTCGTGAAGCGTTTGGAAGCCAAGAATGTTGTTATTTCTGCGCATCCGCTTTCGGATGGCTCTAACTCGCTTATTGGTCTTTTGATCTCATGGCTGCCAATGGTCATTATTCTTGGCGTCTGGATTTTCTTCATGCGCCAGATGCAGGGTGGCGGGCGCGGAGCGATGAGCTTTGGCAAGTCCAAGGCTAAGCTGCTCACCGAAGCGCATGGCAAGGTGACATTTGCCGATGTGGCAGGTGTTGACGAGGCCAAGACAGACTTGGAAGAAATCGTTGAATTTTTGCGTGAGCCAGCGAAGTTTCAAAAGCTTGGCGCGAAGATTCCGCGCGGCGTTCTGCTCGTTGGCCCTCCCGGCACTGGTAAGACTTTGATTGCTCGTGCCGTTGCGGGCGAAGCTGGTGTGCCGTTCTTTACGATTTCTGGTTCCGACTTTGTGGAAATGTTCGTTGGCGTTGGCGCGAGCCGTGTGCGCGATATGTTTGAGCAAGCGAAGAAAAATGCGCCATGCATCATCTTTATCGACGAAATTGATGCTGTCGGTCGCCATCGCGGCGCGGGTGTTGGTGGCGGCAATGATGAGCGCGAACAGACGCTCAACCAGTTGCTGGTCGAAATGGACGGCTTTGAAGCCAATGAAGGCATTATCTTGATTGCCGCGACTAACCGTCCGGATGTGCTGGACCCTGCGCTTCTTCGTCCAGGTCGTTTTGACCGTCAGGTTGTTGTGTCCAATCCGGATGTGAATGGCCGCGAGAAGATTTTGAAAGTGCATGTGCGCAATGTTTTGGTTGCGCCCAATGTGGATTTGAAAATTATTGCTCGTGGCACGCCCGGTTTCTCCGGTGCGGATTTGATGAACCTTGTGAACGAAGCTGCACTCTTGGCTGCGCGTCGTAACCGCCGCTTGGTGACGATGAGCGAATTTGAAGATGCCAAAGACAAGGTGATGATGGGCGCTGAGCGCAAATCTCTTGCCATGACGGCGGATGAGAAAAAGAATACCGCCTATCACGAAGCGGGCCATGCGATTATTGCGCTGCTTTTGAACAAGACCATCGACCCGATCCACAAAGCGACGATTATTCCCCGTGGCCGTGCGTTGGGCATGGTGATGACGCTGCCTGAATCTGACCGCTATAACCTCACATATGAGAAGGCGATTTCCCGTCTCATCATGTTGTTTGGCGGGCGTGAAGCAGAAATTATTACCTTCGGTGCAGATAAAGTTACGACCGGTGCCAGCGGCGATATTCAGATGGCGACCAGCCTTGCCCGCTCAATGGTTATGGAATGGGGCATGTCGGAAAAGCTTGGCCGTGTGCGCTATCGTGCCAACGATCAGGAAGTGTTCCTCGGCCATTCGGTATCGCAATCGACCAACATGTCGGATGAGACCGCTAAGCTGATTGATGAGGAAGTGCGCTTGCTCATTGAAAAGGGCGAGAGCGAAGCCCGCCGCCTGATTACCAAGAACAAGAAGCAATTCGTGATGATTGCGGAAGCCTTGCTTGAATATGAAACGCTGACTGGCGATGAGCTTCGTGGAATGCTTGAGGGCATTCAGCCAAAGCGCGATGATGATGAAGGCAGTGCGCCTGCGCGTAGCTCCACAGTACCCAAGGCTGGAGCCGGTAAGGCCAAGCCGCGCAAGGGTGGCGAAGAGCCCGGTATGGAGCCAAAACTCCAAAGCTAGGAAAATTCGCCTTGCCGGCGCATTTGGTGCAATTGAAAATACCCGCATGTTATGCGGGTATTTTTTTGTAGCAAATACTATTAGGTGCAATTTATCTCAAACTTAAGACAATATTAGCAGATTTGATGCTTTGTTAAGGGACTATTACATTTTGTGACGCGTTGGATGCCTCAGTTTATGGCACTATCGTTTTGGGGCGTCTATATTCTGGATCGACGGGGTTATCGGTAAATGACAAGAAAATATTTTGGTACTGACGGCATTCGTGGCCGCGCGAACCGGTTTCCGATGACGCCTGATATTGCCATGAAAGTGGGCATGGCTGTTGGCGTTGCATTCCGCAATGGCGATCACAAGCACCGCGTGGTTATCGGCAAGGACACGCGGCTTTCCGGCTATATGATTGAGAACGCGCTGGTGGCTGGCTTCACCGCTGCGGGCATGGATGTGTTTCTGCTCGGACCAATTCCAACACCCGCTGTTGCGATGCTGACGCGCTCGTTGCGGGCTGATGTGGGCGTGATGATCTCCGCCTCGCACAACCCTTACAATGACAATGGTATTAAGCTGTTCGGGCCGGATGGCTATAAGCTTTCTGACGAAATTGAAAAAACGATTGAACGCCTCGTTGACGAGGATATGAGCAAGATGCTTGCCGAAAATGGCGAGCTTGGCCGCGCCAAGCGTATCGATGGCGTTTATGACCGCTACATTGAATTTGCCAAGCGCACCATGCCTAAAGACATGTCGCTGTCGGGTTTGCGCATTGCCATCGATTGCGCCAATGGCGCGGCCTATAAGGTGGCACCTGCCGTACTGTGGGAACTTGGTGCGGATGTTGTGACGCTGCACAATGAACCCAACGGCACGAATATTAACGAGGACTGTGGCTCAACCCATCCGCTCTCCTTGCAGAAAAAAGTGCGCGAAGTGCGCGCTGATATTGGCATTGCGCTCGATGGCGATGCTGACCGCGTGTTGATTGTGGACGAGCAGGGAAATGTGATCGACGGCGACCAGCTGATGGCGGCGATTGCCGTTGAATGGCAGGATGCGGGCCGTCTCGCGGGCAAGGGCGTGGTGGCGACGGTGATGTCCAATCTCGGCTTTGAGCGCTTTTTGAACGGCAAGGGCCTTGATCTTATCCGCACCAAGGTGGGCGACCGCTATGTGGTGGAGTATATGCGCGAGCATGGCTATAATGTCGGCGGGGAACAATCCGGCCACATCGTGCTTTCAGATTATGCAACGACCGGCGATGGTTTGGTATCGGCGCTGCAAGTGCTGGCTTGCGTGAAGCGGCTTGATAAGCCTGTGAGCATGGCCTGCAATAATTTCCAGCCCGTACCGCAGTTCCTTAAGAACGTGCGTTTTAAGGGTGGCAAGCCGCTGGAAGACAGTGGTGTTAAAAGCGCCATTGAAGAGGGCGAGAACAGGCTCGGCAAAAATGGCCGCCTGCTCATCCGCCCGTCCGGCACAGAGCCGCTTATCCGCGTGATGGCGGAGGGCGATGACAGTGTGCTGGTTGAGACGGTGGTGGACGATATCGTGGCGGTGATAGAGTCGTTGAAATCAGCTGCTTGAGTTTATTGGCCTAATTTATGGTGGCGCGCAGGGTAAGATGCGTGCCATTTTTCGTTAGAATTGATAATAATATTGGTGAATCAACAAGGTTAAGTCCTATTTAACTTTTCCCGCGCAATATGTCTGAGAGTGTAACAAGGCGATACCTTTGCCCTTTATCGGGTCGTCTAATTCCAGGATTTGCGTGTCATGAAAAAACTTTTATCCGCCCTCGTTTTGGGTATTTCCTTTACCGGTTCTGCCATTGCCGCTGATCTGATTGAGCCGCCAGTTATCGAAGCGCCGGAGCAGGTGATTCCGCTTGAGCAGGCAGGCGGCTGGTATATTCGCGGCGATGTTGATTATGGAATGCTGAGCACGAAGGGCGTCGATTACGATGTTCTCACAGGTTCAGCTTCATTTAACTCAGCGAAACTCAAAGGCGCTTTCTCCGCCGGTGCCGGTATCGGTTATCAGGTGAATGATTATTTCCGTACTGATTTGACATTGAACTACCATTTCAAATCCGCTTTCCGCGGTTCGACATCCGGCTTCTGTAATGAAACACCAGTAGGTGGTGGTCCGGCAACGACCACAGCTGGTTGTGTATCATCTGATGTTGCATCGGCTTCCGTCTATACTTTGCTTGCCAATGCCTATGCGGATCTTGGCCATTACAGCGGTTTCACACCATATGTTGGTGCCGGTATCGGCGGTGCGCATGTCTCATGGGGTGATTTGACCAACACAGCGACATGTACAGCGACCACTGGCAATGTCTGTGTACCAACCGTTGCCTATACCCACAAGGGTATCTCCAGTATGCGCTTTGCCTACGCTTTGCATGCCGGTGCTTCATACGACATCTCTTCAAACTTGAAACTTGATGCTGGCTATTCATGGACCCACGTAAACGGTGGCGACATGTTCCGCTACAAAGGTCTTGTAAACCATGTTGACGATACAGGCGTGATGGGCCGTGACAAGGGTATCAACATCCACGAAGTCCGCGTCGGTCTTCGTTATCAGTTCGGTGGTTCATCTGGTGGCAACTGCTGCAGCGGACCCGTTTATAAGTAAAACTTACGTTTACTCAGAATAGAGAACCGCCCGGCGTCGCGCCGGGCGGTTTTTATTTGTGCCCATTCAACAAAATAAATCTTTCCCAATAAACATGCTTAACCGCCACTTAATCATTTTGGTTAATATTAGGTCTATCGGGGGCTAATGTTGGCTCCCACGAGTATTTACGGGGAGTATAACCCATGAACCGCATGAAATTATTTTTGTCTGCCTTGGCGTTTTTAACGCTATTTTCCGGCATGACGCGCGCAGCTGATATGGATACGATCATTCCGGCCATGCAGGAAGACCCCTATGTGCCGGTCGAAGTTGGCAGCGGTTGGTATATTCGCGGCGATGTTGGCTATAATATTGCAACCAAATACAACAATGACGAATATACTTTTGCACCGGTGACGCACAAAAACAATTTCCGCGATGCTATTTCCGCCAGCGTCGGCGTTGGTTACCGCATCAATGATTTGTTCCGCGTGGACGGCACGGTTGACCACCTGTTCAAGAGCAATTTTAGCAGCACGAAGTTGGTGGCACCCACCGGTCCCTGCAATGGTACAGGCGAATATATTGATATCGCAACGGGCACTACTTATTTCGCTGCTTACGATATCAGCAACTGTCTGCAAGAAGATAAGTCCAGCTACAATGCCTTTATGTTGATGGGCAATGCCTATGTCGATCTTGGTACGTTCGTCGGCGTCACGCCGTATGTTGGAGCGGGTCTCGGCGTAGCGCGGGTAAGCTGGGCGCAGGAAACGGCTTCCATCACTTGTGTTCCACAAAATGGTACTGTGCATAGAGAGGCCTGTAAGGCCGCTGGAACTGCGACACAGCCGGGCATGAACGAAGTTTACACAGAGCCGGGCGTCATCAGCAACGGCAAGGACTGGCGGCTCGCGATGTCGGCCACTGCTGGTTTCTCTTATCAGATTGGTCAAAATCTATCGCTCGATACCAGCTACAAGTTCACAAGCGTTGGTCTTGGTACAAAGGGCATTCCAAATACAACGACACCAGGTTCAGATATGTCGAAGGCCGGGTTTGGATTGCACCAAATCAAGATGGGTCTGCGCTACGATATTTGGTGATTTGATCTCACTATTACATTCATCAAGGCGGGCCATGAGCCCGCCTTTTGTCTTTTGTTGAGCATAAAATGTCGCGGTTGAACAATTGGACTTGACGACACATTTGCCCTTCCATAAAAGCCGCGGTGGGCCACCTCTCCCCAACGAGAGGCCACTATCTGGAAGGATAGCCAACATGACTATCGACAAGCCGGTCACCCGTACCGCAAACCCTAATTTCTCTTCTGGTCCTTGTGCCAAGCGTCCTAACTGGTCGCTGGATGCCTTGAAGGACGCGCCGCTGGGCCGTTCGCATCGCGCCAAGGTGGGCAAGAACAAACTCAAACTAGCCATTGATCTGACCCGCGACATGCTCGGCGTTCCTGCCGATTATCGCATCGGCATTGTGCCAGCGTCTGATACCGGCGCTGTTGAAATGGCGCTATGGTCGCTTCTGGGCGAGCGCGGCGTGGACATGGTGGCGTGGGAATCATTCGGCGAAGGCTGGGTGACAGATGTTGTGAAGCAATTGAAACTCGCCGATGCCCGCTCCTTTGTGGCGCCTTACGGCGAGCTGGTGGATTTTTCCAAAGTTGATTTTGACCGTGACGTGGTTTTCACATGGAACGGCACGACATCGGGCGTGCGGGTTCCTAACGCGGATTTCATCCCGGCGGACCGCAAGGGCCTGACCATTTGTGACGCGACATCTGCGGCTTTCGCGCAGGACATGGATTTCTCCAAGCTCGATGTTGTGACTTTCTCATGGCAGAAGGTTCTGGGGGGTGAGGGCGCGCATGGCGTGATTATTCTCTCACCTCGCGCTGTTGATCGTCTTGAGACTTACAAGCCCGCATGGCCGCTGCCAAAGATTTTCCGCCTGACTTCCGGCGGCAAGCTTATCGAAGGCATATTCTCCGGCGAGACGATCAACACACCTTCGATGCTGTGTGTGGAAGATTATATTGATGCGCTTAGCTGGGCGAAATCAGTGGGCGGCCTTAAGGGACTTATCGCCCGTGCGGACGCTAATGCAGGCGCGCTAAACGCTTTTGTTGACCAGTCCTCCTTCTTATCGAACCTTTCGGTGAGGGCTGAAACCCGTTCGAACACATCCGTATGTCTAACCATCAGTGACAAGGATGTGCTGGCGCTGGCGCCTGACGCTCAAGCCAACTTTGCCAAGGGGATGGTCTCACTGCTCGAAAAAGAAGGCGTGGCGTTTGACATTGGCTCCTACCGTGATGCGCCTGCGGGACTTCGTATCTGGTGCGGCGCGACGGTTGAGACGGCTGACATCAAGGCGCTGACACCTTGGCTCGAGTGGGCATTTGCGGCCCAAAAGGCTGCGCTTAGCGCTTAATTTTTCACGGGCGGAACGCTCCGCCCGTTTTCCCAATTCACTTAATTTTTGGAGGCTACCAATGGCACCTCGCGTACTCGTTTCAGACAAACTATCCAAAACCGCTGTTCAGATTTTCAAAGATCGCGGCGTGGAAGTGGACTATTTGCCGGACCTCGGCAAAGACAAAGATAAGCTCCTTGAAGTTATCGGCCAGTATGATGGCTTAGCTATCCGCTCGGCCACCAAAGTGACTGAGAAGCTGATTGCGGCGGCGACCAATCTTAAAGTTATCGGCCGTGCCGGTATCGGCGTTGATAATGTGGATATTCCGGCCGCCTCGCGCCGCGGTATTATCGTGATGAACACGCCGTTTGGCAACTCCATCACCACTGCCGAACATGCTGTTGCGATGATGTTCGCCGTTGCCCGCGAACTGCCGGAGGCGGACCTTTCCACCAAGGCTGGCAAGTGGGAAAAGAACCGCTTTATGGGCGTTGAAATTACCGGCAAGACGCTGGGAATTATCGGCTGCGGCAATATTGGTTCCATCGTTGCCACGCGCGGCGTTGGCCTCAAAATGCATGTTATCGCGTTTGATCCCTTCCTGTCCGAAAGCCGCGCTGCTGATTTGGGCGTTGAAAAGGTGGAACTGGACGAGTTGTTCCAGCGCGCTGATTTCATTACGCTGCACACACCGCTGACGGACAAAACCCGCAATGTTATCAATGCGGATGCTATCGCCAAAATGAAGACAGGCGTTCGTATTATCAACTGCGCACGCGGCGGGCTGATTGACGAGGCGGCACTGCTGGCGGGTCTGCAATCCGGCAAAGTGGCGGGTGCGGGGCTTGATGTGTTTGAGGTCGAGCCTGCAACTGACTCGCCTTTGTTCAAGTTGCCAAACGTTGTCTGCACGCCGCATCTGGGTGCATCGACATCCGAAGCGCAAGAAAATGTGGCGCTGCAAGTTGCCGAGCAAATGGCGGATTATTTGGTAAAGGGTGCTGTTTCAAACGCCATCAACATGCCATCCATCACGGCAGAAGAAGCGCCACGCCTGCGCCCCTTCGTCAAGTTGGCTGAAGTGCTGGGCGCGTTCGTCGGCCAAGTCACTGAAGAGCCGATCAAGGAAGTCGAAATTTTGTTCGATGGTTCGACATCTACCATGAACACCAAAGCGCTGATTTCTGCCGCTCTTGCCGGTCTCATTCGCAACCAAGTGGCGGATGTGAACATGGTTTCTGCGCCCATCATGGTGAAAGAACGCGGCATTATGCTGTCCGAAATCAAGCGCGATAAGTCCGGCGTTTTTGATGGCTATATCAAGCTGACGGTGAAGACAGATAAACAGACGCGCTCGATTGCGGGCACATGTTTCTCTGATGGCAAGCCGCGCTTTATCCAGATTAAGGGCATTAATCTGGACGCCGAAGTCGGGCATCACATGCTCTACACAACGAATGCCGATGCGCCGGGGATTATCGGTCTTTTGGGTACACTGTGCGGCAAGCACGAGGTTAACATCGCTAACTTCCAACTAGGCCGCAACAAGGCCGGCGGCGATGCGATTGCGCTGTTGTATTTGGACAATGCGTTTCCAGAATCAGCGCTGGAAGAAATTCGCAGCAATGCGAAATTCCAGTCAGCCAAGCGGTTGGAATTTGATGTTGTAGGGTGAGCCTGAACGAAAACTCTACTTTGGCGGCCAACTAGAGCAACTTTCTGCGCTTCCGGTGCTCACGTACCAAATGTACGCTCCGCTCCGGTTCTCGAAACTCACTCTATTTGACTCACCAAAGCGAATTTTGTGTCAAACTCAATATTGAGTTTGAATTTAGAATTAAGAAAGGCGCGCCTCGGTGCGCTTTTTTGTAAAGTGATGTACTGAGTTTTCGCGCCGTTCATGGTTTCCCTTTGTTCTCAATAGCAAAGGACCACATTATGGATTCTCATTCGCCTAGCAAACAGCCACCGAAAGATTGGAACATAAATAATCCGGTATTGGAGGACGAACTACGCCGCCCGCCGCTCGGCCAGCCAAATTCCCCCAACAACCAGAGCCAAGGCAACAGCGTGAAACGCCTCCAGCTTTTCCCCCAGCAAGACTATGGCCAGCACTGTTCCGAAAATCGGGATGAAGTTGATGAAAATGCCGGCTCTGTTCGGGCCGATGAGTTCTACGCCGCGGATGAAGAATAGCTGGGAGATGAGCGAGGGGAAGATGGCGGTGTAGGCGGCGATTAGCCAGCCTTTGGTGCCGGGCATAATCGTCGCGCCGGTTTGGTGTTCCCACATGGCGAAAGGAAGCGCGGCGATGGCGGCGCTGAGGGACAGGATTGTTATGAGGCTTTTCCAATGGAGCTGTGGCTTGTAGCGCAGCAGGATTGTGTAGATGGCATAGACCAGCACGGCGATGAGGACGATGGCATCGCCGATGTTCAAATCCAGTGTTTTAAGGCGCGATAGATCGCCGTGCGTGGCGACGATGCCGACGCCTAAAAGCGTGACGAAGAATCCGGCGATTTGGTAGGGCGTGACTTTGACGCGGAAGACCAGAAAGTTCAAAAGATAGACAGTGGCTGGCAGCGCAGCCTGCACGATGGAGCCGGATACGGCGCTGGTTTTGGTCAGTGCTGTGTAGAGCAGGATGTTGAACAGCGACATGCCGAACATGCCATAGAATAGTAAAATGGGCAGATGTTTTCTTATCGTCGGCATATCGCGGCGCAGTTCATTGAGGCTGAACGGTAAGATTGCCAGAAATGCCATGCTCCAGCGAATGAAGGTGAGCAGCATCGGTGAGATTTCGCCTGCCGCCATTTTTCCGGCCACGGAGTTGCCGCCCCAGAACAGTGTTGTGAGGATGAGGAGCAGATAGGCTTGGCTGGTAAGATTTTTCGACACGATGCTTTGTCATACTAAGGCGCGTATGATTTGGCTATGCACAACAGGCGCGAATTAGCATTACGCCATATTTGCACCATTATCGCCATATTACAGGCATGTAAGTTGATTTCTACAGCGCATGGCTTATGAACTGTCAACGGAATTACGTGGAGAGACTAAAATGATGAAGAAGTTTATGGGCGTGGCTTTTGCCTCAGTTACCGGCGCGATGTTGTTCGCAATGCCGGCACATGCGTTGTCAACGAAAGAATGTAGCGTGTTGTTTCAAACCGCTAAGGACAAAGACACACTAAACGGCATGAAGTGGCAGGATTTCCGCAAGGCAAATTGCGGTGCGGAAGCTGCTGCTGCCGAGCCTGTAGCTGAAAAGCCAGCAAAGAAGACTAAGAAGGAAGCCGCTGCGGCTGCGGAACCTGCTCCAGTTGTTGTTGAAAAGCCAGCGAAGAAGACCAAGAAAGAAGCCGCCGCTGCGGTTGTGGCACCAGCCGCTGAGCCAGCTGGCGTTAAGCTTTCTGCCAAGGATTGTTCTGCCAAGTATCAGGCCGATAAGGCTGCTGGAACACTCAACGGCATGAAGTGGAATGACTATCGCAAGGCGATGTGTTCCGGTGATACCGCTGCTGCTGAACCAGTAGACGCGCCTGCTCCAACCAAGGCGAAGAAGCCAGCTGCCACTATGGCTGCCGTGGCGCCAACTGATGCTGTTGGTCATTTGACTGTCAAGGAATGCAGCGCGCTTTATCAATCTGCCAAAGCTGCGAACACGCTGAACGGCATGAAGTGGAATGATTTCCGTAGCACAAAGTGCACCACCGATACGCAGGATGCGCCGGATGATGCAGATGTTGCCAAGGATGCTCCAGATCCAGTTGAACCAGCTGTTGTTGCCAATGTTTCCGTACCAAAGGGCGTGAAAATGCCTAAGGCTGTGAATGCCCAATATGCTGACCTGACCGCCGGTAAGGCCCGTATGCGTACATGTGTTGATGCTTACCATGCCAACAAGGATGCAGGCACGCTGAACGGTTTGCGTTGGATCCAGAAGGGCGGCGGTTTCTACAGCATCTGCAATTCAAAAATTAAGGCCGCAGCTCAGTAAGCTTTGTTGGCAAATAAGTGAAGAAACGCCGTGCCGGGAAACCAGCGCGGCGTTTTTTTGTGTCCTAATGCTGCATTGCCGCATAAACCACTCGCAAAAATAGATTTCACTCGCTATAGAGCCGTGGGAAATCCTCCCCTCATTTGAAAATCTGCATGCATCAGGAGATCTGAATGGCAAATGTCGTGGTTGTTGGCTCGCAATGGGGCGATGAGGGCAAGGGTAAAATTGTTGACTGGTTGTCAGAGCGCGCCGATGTGGTTGTGCGCTTTCAGGGCGGCCATAATGCGGGCCACACGCTGGTCATCGACGGCAAGAGCTACAAGCTATCGCTGCTGCCATCAGGTGTCGTGCGTGGCAAACTTTCGGTCATTGGTAATGGCGTGGTGTTTGACCCCCATGCGTTTATCGCCGAGCTTGGCCGCCTCGCCGCGCAGGGCGTTGTGGTTACGCCGGATGTTTTGAAAATTGCTGAAAATACACCGCTGATTTTGTCATTGCATGGCGAACTGGACCGCCTGCGCGAAAGCAAGGCGAGCGAAGGCACGAAGATTGGCACGACAGGTCGCGGCATTGGCCCGGCTTATGAAGATAAGGCAGGCCGTCGCTCGATTAAGCTGATGGATTTGGCCGACGTGGCAACGCTGCCAGCGAAGATTGATCGCGTTTTGGCGCACCACAATCCGCTGCGTCGCGGGCTCGGTGTTGAAGAAGTGCAAGCCGATGTGATCTTGGCCGAGCTTACTAGCATTGCGGACAAAGTATTGCCGTTCATGGACCGCGTTTGGAGCATATTGGATCAGCGCCGCCGTGCTGGTGACCGGATATTGTTTGAAGGTGCGCAGGGTACGCTGCTTGACGTTGACCACGGGACTTATCCATTCGTGACATCTTCCAACGTCGTTGCGGGTCAAGCGGCTGCGGGCTCCGGCATGGGCCCAGGCGCGATTGGCTATGTACTTGGCATCACCAAGGCCTATACGACGCGCGTTGGCGAAGGTCCGTTCCCGACTGAGCAGAAAAATGAAGTCGGCGAATTTCTTGGCGTAAAAGGTCATGAATTTGGCACAGTGACAGGGCGCAAGCGCCGTTGTGGTTGGTTTGACGCTGTGCTGGTGCGCCAAGCTGTTGCGGTGAACGGTATCAATGGTATCGCGCTGACCAAGCTCGATGTTCTCGATGGTTTGGACGAGTTGAAAATCTGCACCGGCTATATGCTGGACGGCGAATTGATTGACTATCTGCCAGCGGGGCAGGGCGCGCAGGCGCGGGTAGTTCCGGTTTACGAGACGCTGGAGGGCTGGAAAGACACAACAGCTGGTGCGCGTTCATGGTCGGCATTGCCGGCGCAGGCCATCAAATATGTGCGCTATATTGAAGAGCTGATTGGTTGCCCTGTGGCAATGTTGTCCACAAGCCCTGAGCGTGAAGACACGATACTTGTTACGGACCCGTTTCAAGATTAGTATCATGCCAGTTGAGGTGCTTCGCGGGTGTGGAGCCTTAAGAATGGCAGTTTATACATATGGCTGATTTTGTAGCAGTACTAACGAAAACCATTGATGGATTGGGAGAGCGCAACTCGCCCGCAATGCGCCAAAGGGTTTATGAAAAGGCGCGCAAAACCATTGCGGATAAGCTGGCAGCGATAGTGCCCGCGCCCTCGCCGGAATTGGCGGGGCGGCAATATCGAATGTTGGATGAGGCCGTCCAAAAGGTCGAAGATATTTATGCAACGGAGCCCGTTATTGCGCCTGTGTTGCCACCTGTCGTCAAACCATTGGCGCCCGTTATCAAGCCGGTTATCGCGCTTGCGCCAGTGGTCGTTGCGCCAGTTTCACCAGCACCATACCGTGACCCTCTCGAAGATTTTATGGCTTCGGTAGAAAGCGATTTGGCGAAAAAACCGACGCTGCCAAAACCTGTTTCCCCTGCAAGTGTTGAGACTTTCCGCGCCGCAGATGATGTTGATGCTTTGCTTGCCGATCAAATCAAATCCAGCGCGCCAGATCCGGTGGTGGATAGCGCGGCTCGTGATCCTTGGCTGACGCCCGCCGTGGAGCCAGCTCCTGCACGTAAGAAATCCGGAGCCGGACTTGGTGTACTTTACGGACTGCTTGGCATTTTGCTTGTGGGCGGCGCGGGATACGCCGGATATATCAATAAGGATAAATTGCAGGGTCTGCTTGGCATGACGCCTGCTACGACCACTTCTACACCTTCAACGCCAGCGAAACCGGCTACGGTGACCCCGCCTGCGGCAGAGACTGTAAAGCCAGTAGTACCCGCGACGGCGCCCGCTGTTGAACCGGCCAAACCCGTGACACCTGATGCCGCCGCGACAACGCCTGTGGAGGTCCAAAAATTCACGCAGCGACTGACGGCTGACGGGCAAGAGGTAGAGGCAGGGCCGGGCTCTGCTCCGCAAGATGTTGGTGAGGGCTCAACTGTTGCCGCAGCGACTACACCAGCCGGTGCTGCACCGGTAGTAACGCCTGCCACTGATGTGCCAGCTGTTGTTCCTCCTGCGGACGGCACAGCACCAGCTGTGGCTCCAGCTGCCGATGGAACAACACCTGCTGCTGCGCCCACGGTAGCGCCTGCCGTAATACCGATTGGGCAAAAAGCGATTTTCTATGAGGAAAAAACCGGCACTGAAGCAGGCACTGCCGATCAAGGCGCCGTTGTCTGGTCACAAGTGCAGGATTCGCCCGGATTGGACCAGCCGCCGGAGGCGGCAATTCGCGGCGAGATAACCATACCCAGCAAGGGCATAAAGGTGAAGCTGACGATTAAGCGCAATGTCGATAAGTCATTGCCTGCCAGCCATATCATCGAAATGTTGTTTACAACGCCAGCGGATTTCGCCGGTGGTGCGATTGAAAACGTTCAACGCGTGGCACTGAAGGATACCGAGCAGGCGCCTGGTAGCCCACTGGTTGGCGTTCCCGCTAGCTTTGGTGATGGGTTCTTCCTTGTTGCGCTTACAGACGAAAAAACGGCTATTGAGACCAATTTGACGCTTCTGAAACGGCAAGATTGGATTGATGTGCCACTGTCTTACCGCTCAGGCCGTCGTGCATTGCTGTCATTCGAAAAAGGCTTGGCGGGCGATAAGGTTTTCCAGGATGTATTTAAGGCTTGGGAAGCCAAATGACCGTCGCAATACGCGCTTTAGAACTTCCGGACCGCGCGATTTGGGACGATTTGTGGGGGCAGTATCAGTTTTTTTACAAGACGAAGATTGCTGCTGAAACCAGCGACATAACGTTCAAGCGACTGTTTGATCTTTCGGTGCCGATGAATGGCTTGGTGGCTGAGGTGGACGGCAGGGTCGTGGGCATCGTCCATTATATTTTCCACTATTCGACATGGACTGTCGGGCCTTATTGCTATTTGCAAGATCTTTATACTTCTGTAGAGGCGCGCGGGCGCGGCGTTGCGACCAAGCTCATTGAAGCCGTATATGAGAAGGCGCAGGTGCATGGCGCAGCGCGTGTCTATTGGCTAACGCATGAGACGAATGATGTTGCCATTAAGCTTTACGAGAAAGTAGCTGATAAGTCCGGCTTCATCCAATTTCGAAAGATGATGCCGGTCAGCTAATCCGGTTAGTGAGCGATGACCCGCAAGGCTTGTTGGTCACGCAGGGCGGCGGCTTTCACCGCCTCCTGTACTTTTTCAAAGGCACGCACTTCAATTTGGCGCACACGCTCGCGGCTGATGTCAAATTCGGCTGACAGTTCTTCCAGTGTCATCGGGTCTTCGGCTAAGCGTCGTGCTTGGAATATGCGGCGCTCGCGCTCGTTGAGCGTTGCCATCGCGCCCTGCAGCATGGAGCGGCGACTGTCCATTTCATCTTGCTCGATGAGCACTTGCTCTTGGCTGTCATGGCCGTCAACCAGCCAATCCTGCCACTCACCAGCCTCGCCTTCGCCAGCACGTATCGGCGCGTTCAATGACGCGTCGCCTGAAAGACGCTGGTTCATTGAAACAACTTCGGCCTCGCTGACGTGCAGCTTGGTGGCAATTTCGGTGACGTGTTCAGGGCGCATATCGCCTTCGCCAAGGGCGCGGATGCGGCCCTTGAGCTTGCGCAGATTGAAGAACAACCGCTTTTGGTTGGCGGTCGTGCCCATTTTTACGAGGCTCCATGAGCGCAGCACATATTCTTGGATGGAGGCCTTAATCCACCACATCGCATATGTTGCCAAGCGGAAGCCCCGCTCAGGCTCAAAGCGCTTCACAGCCTGCATGAGGCCGACATTGCCTTCTGAAATAACTTCGCCAATCGGCAGGCCATAGCCGCGGTAGCCCATCGCGATTTTCGCCACGAGGCGCAAATGGCTGGTCACTAACTTATGGGCAGCATCAGTGTCTTGGTTTTCGTTGAAGCTTTTGGCAAGGGTATATTCTTGCTTGGGCTCAAGCATCGGAAATTTACGGATTTCGTCGAGATAGCGAGAGAGACCGCCTTCTCCAGACATAATTGCAGGGACTGTTCCACGGGCCATTTTAGCACCCTTTCATCATCTATTCAAAATCCCCATTATGGCGAATTTCGGGCCATCAACGCGCGATCAGCGCGAGATAGACGAAGGTGCATGTAATTATGATTTTCGAGATTACAGCAGGGATAGAAAATTATTTTTGTGCTTCGAATAAGAATATATTTCTACTTCAAAGCACGGAAGGCTTCTACCAATTCGGCCATATCCGCTGGCAAATCAGTGCTGAATTCTTCCAACTCGCCCGTTGTCGGGTGTTCGAAGGCGAGGAAGAACGCATGAAGAGCCTGACGCGGGAAGGCACGCACCAGGCTGGCCAGCGGCTCCGGCAGTGTGTTGGCTTTGGTTTTGAACGACATGCCGTACTCAACGTCGCCAATTAGCGGATGACCGACATGGGCCATGTGGACGCGGATCTGGTGGGTGCGGCCCGTTTCCAAGCGGCATTCTACCAGTGAGGCGACGGCTGTTCCATCTGGCTTCAAACCAAAGCGTTCAATGACTGTGAAATGCGTGACGGCATGGCGGGCATCCGCACGGTCGGCGCGCACGACGGCTTGCTTGGTGCGATCGCGCTCTGAACGGCCAAGATGGGCTTCTACAGTGCCGATTTGCCGGTCTGGCGTGCCCCAGACGAGCGCCATATACACACGCTCCAACTCGCCCGTGAGGCCATGATCTGCAAAGGCTTCGGACAGTATCCGGTGCGCCTTATCATTCTTGGCGACCACCATAACGCCGCTGGTATCCTTATCCAGACGGTGCACAATGCCGGGGCGCTTGACGCCACCGATGCCTGAGAGCGTGTCGCCGCAATGCTGAATAAGCGCGTTGACCAGTGTTCCTGTCCAGTTGCCGGCACCAGGGTGAACGACCAATCCGGCTGGTTTATCAATAACAATGAGATCGTCATCTTCGTGCAAAATAGTCAGCGCAATGTCTTCGCCTTCCGGCTCGGCTGGCTCCGGTTCTGGCATATTGAGGGTATAGGTTTCACCGTCTTTAATCTTGCGTTTGGCCTCGGTTACGGGCTTTGCCCCCAGCATTACCGCGCCGCCTTCGATCAACGCCTTGATGCGGCTGCGGGACAGGTCCGGTGCGCACTGCTCTGCCATCCATTGGTCTAAGCGCCGACCAGCGACCACTTCCGTCACGTTGAGGGCTTTCGTTAGCGCGAACTCTTCGCTATCAGCAGGGTTAAGATTTTCAGGAAGCATAAGAAACCATGAGTGCAGTTGACGGAAATGAAGCTATCGAAAAGCCGTTGGACCCCGCAATGGAAAGAGTTCGGCGCAAGATGGTGCGGCTGCTGGTTATCTCGATAGGCGTCATGATGGCTGGTCTTATGGCCGTGCTTTACACACTTGTCCACAAAATCTCGGAGAGGCCTATCAAAGCGGTAGCGCCAATGACGAGTGAAGCGGGATTTGCGGCAATTCCCGGCAAGGAAATTGGTGCTACTATTGCATTGCCAACTGGCGCGCAAATCAACAATCAGAGCCTATCTGGTTCACGTATTTTAATGGATGTGACGCTAACTGACGGCAAGCGCCAAACCATTATCTTTGACGTTACCGAACAGCGCATCATCGCGCGGTTCGATGTGACCAACGTTCAGTAAGGCGCGCCATGTCCGGCATTGGCCTCGTTTCATATGTGGTACGGGATTATGATGAGGCGATTGCGTTTTTCACTCAAAGCCTGAACTTTGAACTTGTGCAAGATATGCCAATGGGCCCCGAAAAGCGCTGGGTTGTTGTGAGGCCGAAGAACTGCGTCGGAGCGGGGTTGGTTCTGGCGCAAGCAAAAAATGAGGCGGAAGTTTCACGAATTGGCGCGCAGACGGGCGGGCGCGTGTTTCTGTTTCTGGAAACCGATGATTTTGCGCGGGATTACGCACTTTTCACCAGTAACGGCGTGAAATTCAAGGAAGAGCCGCGATTTGAAGCCTATGGGACGGTCGCGGTGTTTGCTGATTTGTATGGCAATTTGTGGGATTTGATCGAGCATAAGAAGTCAGTGTAGCTCAATTTTGGTGCACCGCACACGCAAATTACACTGTAATCATTCCAGTAAAGTGATTTAATCCCATGTAATGGTGCGTGAAATTGTCATCATTACGAGCTTGTCACTTGACATCGAGTCAGTAGCGTTTACGCATTTGTTGTTGCGCAAATCGCAATCCTTCGGCTTCTGGTCTTGTGACCGGACGGGTGCGTTGCGGCTTAGCCGCTGAGTTTGCCTGCTTTGCGTGCCCTGGAGACTAACGCGGACACTTGATGAATCAGCATTTTCCGGAACTCAGCCAATCGGTATCTGAATTACAAATTATTGCCCGCCGCATTCACCGCCACTGCATGCATTATCGTGGTGCAGACATCCGTCGCAGCACGTTCCAAGTCATCAACTCGGTCTTGCCCTTTGGCGCGATGATGTTGCTGCTGGGGTTGCTTGCCACCAACTATTATTGGGCCACCCTCTTGCTCGCCTTCCCTGCGGCCGGATTTCTGCTGCGCACTTTTATCATTCAGCATGATTGCGGCCATGGATCGTTCTTAGATACGCGTGCGCAAAATGACCGTCTTGGCGCTGTGTTGAGTGTTTTGACACTGACGCCCTATGACCATTGGAAGCGCAACCATGCCGCCCACCACGCCGGTAGCGGCAATCTGGACAAGCGCGGACAGGGCGATATCGAGACGCTGACAGTTGAAGAGTACCGCGCACTTTCGCCCGCCGCCAAAATTAAATATCGGATTTATCGCAATTTGCTTGTGCAGTTGGTGATTGGTGCGCCGCTGAACTTTTTCATTTTGCAGCGTATTCCCTCTCTTTATGCGCTGAAAGACAAGGCCGCATGGCGCAGTGTGGTGCTGCTGAACGTAGCGATTGTCGCGTTTTATGGCGCGCTTGCTTTTGCTTTCGGCCCGATGCTGATCTTCAAAATCTTCATACCCGTTATCACGCTCGCGGCATGGACAGGTGGCTGGTTGTTTTATGTCCAGCATCAATTTGAAGACAGCGTGTGGGACAAGGCAGACAATTGGGATTACCACGTCGCCTCGCTCCTTGGTTCATCGCATTATGTGCTGCCTAAGATTTTGCAATGGTTTACTGGCAATATCGGTTTGCATCACATCCATCATCTGTGTGCGGGCATTCCAAACTATCGCTTGCAAGAGTGCCTGAACGCCAGCGAAGAACTACAAAAAGTCAGCGTGAAACTGACTATTTGGGAAAGCCTTAAGAGCATTCCGTTGGTATTATGGGATGAAGGCCAGCGCCGGATGATTAGTTTCCGCGAGTTCAAAACGCAGGCTCTCGCTGCCTGATACAGCAGCGGCTTACCGTTTCAATCTAGTGCAAAGGCCAGCTTAATAGCTGGCCTTTTTTATTTCTTCGCTCAGGCTTTCATCAGCCATTCATGTTCCGGTGCGTTGTGGAATTTCCATGTGCGTGTAGGACCGGCCATCACGTTCAGATAATAGAGATCATAGCCATGGCAGGCAGCGCAGGGGTGGTAGCCTTTGGGAACCAGCGTCACGTCGCCATCCTCAATGGAGATGGCCACGTCGAGTTCGCGTGTGCCGTCTTCGCGCTTGTCGGTATAGACGCGCTGGAACGCAAAGCCTTGAGGCGGATTGAGGCGATGATAATAGGTTTCTTCGAGGAATGATTGACGGGGCAAATCATCCTCATCATGGCGATGTGGCGGGTAGCTGGATGTATGGCCACCGGGCGTGATGACTTCTACGACGAGCAACGAATCCGCTGGCTCACCTTCAGGCAAGATGTTGGTCACGTAACGGGTGTTGGTGCCCTTGCCGCGGGTTTCTTGGCCCAAGCCATCTGGTGAGATGACGCGTACTGGCAGTTTGTTGTCAATTGCAGGCGCGGAGCAGACCGCAAGCTCGACAGTCGTTGTTGCTGTTACAGACCATTTCACACCGGCTGGCACATAGACAGACCATGGCTTGCCTTCAAACGGCGACATGCGTTCACCTAATTCACCGAGATCGCTGCCGGCGTCGACGTTGCCTTTGCCTGTTACAAACACCAAACAAGTTTCGCGGTCATCTGAACTGCCCGAAGCGGATTCGCCACTAGCCAGCCTGTGCAAATCAAACCCGACATAGGTCCAACCTGCGCTTTTTGGCGTGATGTGCACGACGCGGCCGTTGCCAGGCTTTTGCGTAACTTTAAGGTTTGACATCGGGTTCATCACCTTTCGCTGCCTCTTGCGGCGGCAATTTGTAATTAAATATCAGCTCATAATAGGCGAGCCCTGCCATGCCCGTTGCAAGCAGCGCCCAGAACGGGTCTTTGATCGTCCATTCCATGACAGCCCAAGAGGCGGCTACCGCCACAGTTATAATACGGCGGTAGGCAGGACGGAAGAATGGATGCTCGGGCTGTATGAGGTTCATGACTTGCCTTGATTAGCTGTTAGGGAAACCTTGTGTTTCCACAGTATAGCCCGCAGCCGTCATAACGCGCATCAATTCTTTATGGCCAACCTGTGCCATTTTGAGCGGCGGGTTTTTCTTCGGATCTTGTTCGGCTTCGACAACAAACCAGCCTTCATAGCCATAGTCTGCAAACTTCTGCACAATCGCGCCGAAATCCAAAGAGCCGTCACCCGGCACTGTGAACGCGCCGAGGGCCACTGCATCTAGGAATGACTGCTTAGTCCAGTCCAGCCCCTTGATAACACCCATGCGCACGTCTTTGACATGAACATGGCTTATGCGCTTATGGTGATTATCAATTGCCCGCAACACATCGCCGCCAGCAAAGGCAAGGTGGCCAGCGTCAAGCAACAATGGAATGCCAGCGCCAGAGTATTTCATGAAAGCGTCAAGCTCATGCTCGAACTGTACAACGGCCGCCATGTGGTGATGGTAGGACAGTGGCATGCCTTCGCTAGCACACCATTCGCCAAACTCGGTGACTTTGCGCGCATAGACCTTCATCTCATCGTCTGTAAGCACAGTCTTGGTTGCCAGCGGCTTGGAGCGGTCGCCTTGAATGGAGCGACCAACTTCGCCATAGACGATGCAAGGCGCGTTGACGGCCTTGAACAGCTCAATCATCGGCCTGATGCGGGCTTTGTTGGTATCCAAATCCTCAAATGTCAGCGTGCCAGAAAACCAGCCGCCGCAAAGCGTCACGTCAGCGGCCTTGAGGATTGGCAGCATTTCTTCCGGATTATTAGGGAAGCGGCGGCCTTGCTCCATGCCGGTAAAACCGGCAGAGCGGGATTGGCGCAAGCACTCTTCCAGCGAAACGTCATCGCTTAGTTCCGCAAGATCATCATTCCACCATGCGATGGGCGACATGCCTAGTTTAGCTTTCACTTTATAACTCCAGAATTGATATTGTTAGTTGGCAAGGGCGCGCAGTTTGATGGCTTGTTCGTAGGCCTTGCGGGCGGCATTAACTTGGGGCCGCGTTGAGACTTCCGGTACGGCAACATCCCACCAATTGCCACCCTCTTTTGTCGTAATCAGGGCATCGGTATCAATGACGACGACCGTAGTGCGGGTCTCTTGGCGGGACTTTTCCATGGCCACTTCAAGATCACCGATTGATGAGACTTTGTAGGATACGGCGCCAAGGCTGGCGGCGTGGGCGGCAAAATCAATGTCCGGCAGCACTTCGTGGAAGGTGTCTTTGAGCAGGTTGTTAAAGTTCGCCCCGCCTGTGCCCATTTGCAAACGGTTGATGCACCCATAGCCGCGATTATCCAAGACGATGATATTGAGTTTAGCGCCTAACATGATGGAGGAGGCAATCTCGGAATTCATCATCATGTACGATCCGTCACCAACCATGACGATCACATCATCATTTGGCTTGGCCAGTTTGACACCGAGTCCGCCAGCTATTTCATAGCCCATGCACGAGAAGCCATATTCCATATGGTAGGAACCCGGTGCGCCTTGACGCCAGAGTTTGTGCAATTCGCCCGGAAGACCACCAGCGGCACAGACAACGGTGGCCGCAGAGCCATAAACACGGTGAACCGCGCCGATAACTTGTGCATCTGAAGGCAAAGCCGCATTGGACGTTGCGGTCGCTTCATCCAAAATTTTATCCCATGCGGTATGACCGTCGAGTGCTTTCTTGGTCCAAGTGGCAGGGGCCTGATAGGAACCAAGCGCGGCCGTGACATCGGCTAGGCCCGCTTGCGCATCTGCGACCAGTGGCAGGGAATCATGCTTAGCGGCATCAAACACTTGCGTGTTAAGGCCGATAAATTTTACTTTCTCGCCTTGGAAGATTGACCAAGAGCCGGTGGTGAAATCTTGCATACGTGAGCCAATAGCGAAAATCACATCGGCTTCTCGTGCTAAATCATTTGCGGCTGAGGTACCTGTGACGCCGACCGAACCCATGTTGAGAGGGTGGCTGTCAGGCAAGGATGACTTGCCGGCCTGCGTCTCGCACACTGGAATTTGATGCTTTTCGGCAAAGGCGCGCAGTGCCTCCGTGGCCTCGGAATAAAGCACACCACCGCCAGAGAGAATGAGCGGTTTCTTTGCCTTTGAGAGTGCTGAAACCGCGGCGTCCAGTTCATCCAATGAAGGGCGGATGCGGCGCGGGGTCCAGATTTTCTCAGCAAAGAAGTCTTCAGGATAATCCCATGCTTCTGCTTGCACATCTTGGCACAGCGAAAGCGTTACAGGACCGCATTCCGCTGGGTCTGTAAGCACCTGCATAGTGCGGTTCAATGCCGGGATAATCTGTTCGGGGCGGGTAATACGGTCATAGTAGCGCGACACGGGGCGGAAGCAATCATTGGCAGAGATTGTGCCGTCGTTGAAGTCTTCGACCTGTTGCAACACGGGGTCCGGCAAGCGGTTGGCGAAAACATCGCCGGGCAACAAGAGCATGGGGATGCGATCGACATGGGCAACAGCGGCGGCGGTTACCATATTCAAAGCGCCGGGGCCGATTGAAGACGTGCAAGCCATGAAACGGCGGCGGAACGACGCCTTGGCAAATGCGGTGGCTGCAAGCGCCATGCCCTGTTCATTATGACCGCGATAGGTTGGCAGCTTGTCCTTAATGCCATGCAGTGCTTCGCCAAGACCGGCGACATTGCCGTGGCCAAAAATTGCCCAGACGCCGCCGAAAATCTGCACTTTCTTGCCGTCAATAATGGTCATTTGCACAGTGAGAAACCGTGCGAGTGCTTGCGCCATGGTGAGCCGTATTGTTTTCATCTCAAGTCTCCCAATCAGGCGAGTTTGCGGGCGCGGCGCCACGCATTTGTCAATTTTTCAAATTTGTTGGCCATATCTTCCACAGCTTCGCTGTCAGAAATGTGACCTGCGAACCAGTTTTGCGCAGCATCAGCAAATATCGTGCGACCAATCGCGAAGCCCTTTACCACTTTGATATCTGCGACGGCGCCGAACGCAGCCTCCAGCTCATCGTGCGGCGCTTCAAGGCCGAGCAGCACAACACCGCGGCAGTGCGGGTCACGTGCACTGATAACGGCCTCGATATTATGCCACGCCGCCTTGCTTGCCTGTGGTTCCAGCTTCCACCAATCGGGGCGGATGCCAAGATCGTAAAGCTCGATTAAAGCGCGCTCAATCGTGTGATCGTCCAGCTTGCCGTGCTTGCCTGCGATGATTTCCACCAGCAATTCGTGGCCCACTTTGCGGGAGGCGTCGAACAGTGCGCGCAGTTTTTCCTGCTGTTCACTCTTGAGCGCCTGCGGGTCATCTGGATGGTAAAAGCAAAGGCACTTAATGGTGTGCGACACGGGCCAGTCGATCAATTCCGAGCCAATATCCTGACTGAATTCAAAGCGCAGCGGGCGCGTGCCGGGGCGCTCAACGGGGCGTCCAATCCAGTCGAAATTTTGCTTTGCGGCTTCATAAAATGCCAATCGGCCGTATTTTTCGTCGAGTAACATGCCGTAGCCTTTGCGGCCTGCCGACACTTTCGATGCTGCTTTGACGGCCAGCACTTTGAATTCCGGAATTTTGGAGAAATCAGCACCAGCCTTGGTCGCCGCGTCTTCAAGTTGGGAGCGGTGGTCAATGGCCAGCGCCATCATATGAGGGATTTCGCCGCGGCGGGTGGTGGACCAGTGAATTTGGTTTATGTCTTCGTCTTTGCGCAATGCGTGATGCTTTGAGCCGTGTTTGAGGAAATAGTCCAGCTCCTCCCATGTGGCGTATTCCGGTGAGCAAAGCAGGCGTGAAACAGCGAATGCACCGCAGGCATTGGCCCAAGTGGCGGAAGTCTTGTTGCTTTCGCCGCGCAGCCAGCCGCGCAAGAAGCCTGACATAAAGGCATCGCCTGCGCCGAGGACATTATAAACTTCAATGGCGAAACCGTCGCCCACAATGCCGTCTTCCAGATTGTCCGAAATGGCGCCGTCATAGACTATACAACCCTTTGCGCCGCGCTTTAGAACGATCGTTCCGTTTGACAATGAGCGAATGGTTTTCAAGGCGGAGAGCAAATCGCTTTCGCCGGACGCTATGAGCACTTCTTCTTCAGTGCCGACAATGAGGTCGCAGTCGGCCAGAACCGTTTTCAAGCGACTTGAGACATGATCGGAAGCGACATAGCGCTCAAAGCCCGCGTCTAGGCCAGCGAGACCCCACAAATTGGGACGGTAGTCGATGTCGAAGATGACTTTGCCGCCGTTTTCCTTGGCGATGCGCATGGCCTTGCGCTGTGCGGCTTCAGTATTTGGCTTAGAAAAATGTGTACCAGAAACTAGCACTGAGCGTGAGGATTTGACAAAATCCTCATCCACATCCGCTTCATCAATCGCCATATCGGCGCACTCCGGGCGGTAGAAAATCATCGGCGACACGCCTTCTTCTTCCACTGCAAGCAGAACAAGTGCCGTTAAACGCTCAGAATCGACCTTAATGCCGTCCGTCACCACGCCTTCGCGGGCGCACTGTTCGATGATGAACCGGCCCATCTGTTCCTTGCCGACACCCGTGATAAGGCCGGACTTGAGACCGAGGCGCGCGGTGCCAATAGCGATGTTGGCGGGGCAGCCGCCGACTGATTTTGAAAAGGTTGCAATGTCTTCAAGTTTGGAGCCAATTTGCTGGCCGTAGAGGTCAACGGATGAACGCCCGATGGAAATCACATCAAGGGCTTGCTCGGATTTGATAGACATGAAAGATTCCTTCATAATGGACACGCGTTTTAGCGATTAGCACTAGACGAGGGCAATTGCATCCGGCTATTTGATGGATTAAATGAAACATATATTCTATACTCTTGTCAATTCAGAATATATGTTCTATTTATAGATTTTTACCAGTGGAGAATCCTAAATGTTACGCTTTGGGCTCTTAGGAGCAGGCCGGATTGGCCAAATTCATGGTCGCAATGCTGCGGCTTCGCCGAAATCGACACTGGTCGCGATTGCTGACCCGTTTCCAAAGGCCGCGGAATCTCTTGCTGCCGCGACTGGTGCGGAAGTGCGCGATATTGATGCGATTTTCACGTCAAAAGACATTGATGCGATCATGATTTGCACGCCGACAACGACGCATGCTGATTTTATTGAGCGGGCCGCGAAGGCTGGCAAGGCGATTTTCTGTGAAAAGCCGGTGGATTTGGATTCGGCTCGCGTTGTGAAGACATTGAAGATTGTTGAAGAAACTGGCGCAAAGCTGATGGTTGGTTTCAACCGTCGCTTTGACCCGAACTTCGGCAATTTGCAGGCTCGTATTACCGAAGGTACGGTTGGCAATGTTGAATTGGTGACGATCCTTTCGCGCGATCCGGGCGCACCGCCGGTTTCTTACATCGCGACATCCGGTGGTCTTTTCCGCGATATGATGATCCATGATTTGGATATGGCGCGCTTCCTGCTCGGCGAAGAGCCTGTGGAAGTTCATGCGGTGGCTTCCGCCATCATTGATCCGGAAATCGGCAAGGCTGGCGATGTGGACACGGCTGCTGTGCTTCTGAAGACGGCATCCGGCAAGATTTGCCAGATTTCATGCTCGCGCCGCGCCACTTATGGCTATGACCAGCGCATTGAAGTGCATGGTTCCAAGGGCCTGCTCACCGCTGGCAATGTGCTTGAAACTACAGTGAAATTTGCCTCCAAGAGCGGCATTTCATCAGACCCAGTGCAGAACTTCTTCCTTGAGCGTTATGACGTTGCTTACCGCAACGAGCTTAACGCGTTCATTGATATGGTTGTGAACAATACAGAGCCAAATCCATCGGGTTTTGATGGTTTGCAGGCCCTTTTGCTGGCCGATGCCGCGCAGAAGTCGCATGACACTGGCCTGCCAGTACGCCTTGCGTAACTAGCAATTATCCTTTGAAAGCCCGTGGTAATCGATTGCCGCGGGCTTTTTTATTTGCGGTTTTTGCGCCGTTCTTCGCCAATGGCGATGGCCAGCGCATTGGCAAATGCCATGGTGGCGGACAGTGAGCGGAAGCCGCCGAAATCGCTTTCGGCGACCTCGAACCAATGCTTGGAGAGG
Organism: Phyllobacteriaceae bacterium; assembly: GCA_043744175.1. Taxonomy (GTDB): domain Bacteria; phylum Pseudomonadota; class Alphaproteobacteria; order Rhizobiales; family Rhizobiaceae; genus JANMEX01. Next base: position 24,695 of record JAYTVD010000126.1, on the reverse strand, counting down.
CCCACTAGCGGCGAAAACGGGCTGTCGGTGATGGTGACGACCGGCACGCTAGCGTCGCTAAGCCACTGAGCGTGGTCCACGGTGTGGGAGGCGTAAGGCGAGAAGGAAACGGCAATTGCGGCATCGTTTTTGGTGGCAAAGGCCATTTGTTCCAGCTCCACGCCAAAGGGCGAGGAGACAAGCTGCGTGCGGATTTTTAACTTACCAAACATATAGGCCAAATAGGTAGTGATCGGGAAAGAACGGCGCTGGGCGACGAGGTAAATTGTCTCGGCGCCTGCTAATAATTTCACTGCAATATCAAAGGTTTCGGATTGGATTGTGCTGCTCAAACTATCCAGCGACGTACCAGCGGCGGCGATAACGCCGGAGAGAATTGAGTTGCCGCCCTCGCGGCCAAAGGCGTCGCTAAGCGCATCAAGACGCTCTTCGTAGGAGCCGCGCTCGCGCAGGCGTTCGCGGAAAACCGCCTGCAAATCAGAAAAACCAACATAACCAATGCTTTGTGCGAAACGCACTAAGGTTGATGGCTGAACTTCCGCTTTCTCGGCAATGCTGGCGGCGGTGCCAAAGGCGATCTCGTCAGGATTTTGCAGGGCAAACACAGCCACTTGGCGCAAGCGTTTTGGCAGTGCATCGCCGCGTTCAATGATGAAGGTTTTCAGGCTTTGGAAATCGCGTGGTGGTTTCATGGGATCATCTCAGGCAAAATAAAATGCAAAATAGAATATTTGTACCACTTATGGCATAGATTGAGGATAGAACAAGCGTTTCAAGGGTGGTAAAAATTGGAATGCCTAGGCCTTATATTTTTACTGGTGCATTAGTCGGCAAACGCTCGAAGTCAGTCCAGAAACCGCCCAGAAACCGCCCAGAGATCGCCCAGAAACCGTACGCCGCGCGTGCGCGAACCGTGCGGGGAGCGCCCAGCCCGTTGCCGCACTATTTTTAGATTTTGAGGCCATATATTGTTCAACACGCGCAGCTTTTTGGGTTCCATGCACTTGAAACTTCGTTCTCAAAATGGAATATAAATTCCAAATATGAGCAAAATAGAACGCGTTTGGCTTTCTTTGGTTTAGGGATGTTGGCAATGAAAACGATTGGTGTGGGTTTGATTGGCACGGGCTATATGGGCAAGTGCCATGCGCTGGCATGGAATGCGGTGCGCTCTGTTTATGGTGATACGCCGGAAATAAAGCTGGTGCATCTGGCTGAGCACAGCCAAGAGCTGGCGACAAAACGCGCATCAGAATTTGGATTCGCCAGTGCCAGCGGTGATTGGAAAACGCTGATTGCGGACCCGCAAGTGGATGTGGTGTCGATCACCACGCCAAACCAGTTCCATGCCGAAATGGCGATTGCCGCGTTGAATGCGGGCAAGCATGTGTGGTGCGAAAAGCCGATGGCGCCTGCGCTTGTGGACGCTGAGGCGATGCTGGCGGCGGCACGCAAATCCGGCAAGGCGGCTGTGCTGGGCTACAACTATATTCAGAACCCGCTCATCCGTCATATTCGCTCGCTCTTGGATGAGGGCGCGATAGGCGAGGTCAACCATATTCGCTTCGAGATGGACGAAGACTATATGGCGGATGCCAAGGCGGTGTTTAATTGGAAAAGCGAGGCCTCATCCGGCTATGGCGCGCTGGATGATTTCGGCGTGCACCCACTGTCGCTGATCTGGACACTGTTTGGCAAAGTATCCCGCGTGATGTGCGACATGGCCAAGCCCTATGCCACGCGGCCCGCGGCGGATGGTTCGCCAAAGGAAGTCGGCAATCATGATATTGCCAGCATTTTGTTTCACCTTGAAAATGGCGCTTCCGGCGTGATGGCGCTCAGCCGCTCGGCGTGGGGCCGCAAGGGGCGCATTGCCTTGCAGATTTTCGGCTCCAAGGGCTCGATATTGTATGACCAAGAGCGGATGAATGAGTTTCAGCTCTATCTCACCAGTGATCGCCTCAGCGAGCAAGGCTTCCGCACAATCCTAACCGCCCCGCGCCATGCGCCCTATGACAAATTCATCCCCGCACCGGGCCACGGGCTGGGTTTTAACGAGCTAAAAATCATCGAGTGCCGCCAGCTGATTGATGCGATGGCAGGCAAGCCTTCGATTTCGATTGGATTTGATGAGGGGATTGTTATCGAGCGTACTGTGCACGCGATGGGGCAGAGCTTTGCTGAGGGTAGGTGGGTTGATGTGGGGTAGCGTGGTAGTCATCTCGCCCTTGGTGGGCGAGTGCGCGTCATTTTGATGATTGCATCCAGTCGAACCGCACCCCTCTCTGTCCTGTCGGACATCTCTCCCTCAAGGGGAGAGATCGGCGCCCCGCCCAATCTATCAATTTCAAACCATTTGCGCCAAGTGCCGAATATACTGATTGGCGAAGGCCTCGATGCAATCCGATCTCTCCCCTTGAGGGAGAGATGTCCGACAGGACAGAGAGGGGTGCCGCGGTGGAGCGCAAAGTGGGTGCTGTGTCAGCTAAATCATTGCGGCATTTAGCTCCCGCAGCCTCCACCGCACCCGCCGCCACAACCCCCGCCACAACCATGGCCTCCGCCGCAACCTCCAGCAGCACAGCCTCCACTATTCTGGCCATTACCAGCGCTCGGCGCAATCTTTTTTACATGGGTAATGCCGATGGAGAAAAGGCAAATCAATAAGACGGTGCGCAATATTATGATTGCAGTGACGGGGGGAATAAAAAATGTGATGGCGCTGAGCACGGCCACTAAACCGATAACGGCTACGACCTTATTGTGTGAAACAAGATAGTTGCTGCTTAGCTCAGACTTCTTGGATGAATCAATTGACGCGAATCGCTTGTCGGCATTCGGCCAGAGTTCCGGATTTGGCTTCTCGCCAAACTCGCTCTCATAAATCCTGAACGTGTCGTTATAGGCATTTCTGAACTTAGTGCTTTCTTCTGGTCCGCCATTTGTCGGGTTGTGGTGCATTGGCCTGCCCAATAGGCCCTTGCAAAACCTGTCCCAATATTCCTTCGTGTATGTGAGATGTAGATGCCATGCCTCATCCACTTCGCGGGATGGTGTGAGTGCTTGTTTGGTTATGCAGCTTAGATAAATGAACCGCTTATATTCTGCGATTACGAGATCGGTGAACCGCAAACTCCAGTCATTCTCTTGTGCCAATCGTGCACTGAATGGATATTCAACGTCGGGCGCATCAATTTGATAGTCAGATATTTGCTGCCACAGTGCCGCGTTTTTCATCGAAGTGCCCTAGTTTGCCAGTCGTTCGACCATAGGTTTTATTAGGGAGCAAGTTGTTTGCAAGAATATTCGTGCCAAAACTAAACAGCCCTGCCTTGCTCAGCCCAAATCTTCAATGCCTGTTCCCATGTTGGCGCGGCGCTCACCTCTAGGCCGACTATCCTCCCAGTTGCGAATTTATTAAAATTTTCATGGCTTTGGCATGAGCGCCAGTGCGGATGTAAGTGACCATTGCCTGCCGGTTTTCCCAAACTGTGAGTGTGTGGTGGTAGCCATTTAGCGGCTTTACCTCCAAGAACAATAGTCCCGGTGCAGTCTTGGCCTGCGAAAGCGATGGGATGGCGTGACGCCAGAAGGACAGTTTTGCCAGCAAGCCTTTGGCCTTGAGGCCGGTGACGGACATATAAACACTGCCGTGCTTGGCTAAGTGATCGCTGACTGCCGTGTTCATTTTTGGTTCCTCTTGCGTCATAAAAGCTAGTGCCGTTACCCGTTGTTTCAAGTTAGCCCGCGAATTGCGCCTTGCCCATTCCTGCTCGTTTCGCCACTATAGCCACATGGCATTCACCCTTAGACAGCTTCAATATTTTATCGCGGTGGCGGAAAACGGCACGGTTTCGGGCGCCGCGCAGAACTTGTCTATTTCGCAATCGTCGGTGACAGAGGCGATTAAAGAACTGGAGCAGGATTTGGGTGTTTCGCTGTTTGAGCGCCATGCGCGGGGCTTAAATATTACCCATAAGGGCCAGCAGTTTTTGCGTCATGCCACGCGCATATTGGCCGATGTTGGCGACGCGCGGCGGACGTTTTCGGACGAGCGCGAAATCAAAGGCGGGCGACTGGCGCTGGGGGTTACATCGCTGGTGGCGGGCTATGTGCTTTCCGATGTTTTGGCGCGCTATCGCCGCGCGTTTCCCGGTGTTGAAGTGACGGCGATTGAGGATAATGGCGATTATCTGGAGCATCTTCTCATCGGCGGCGAGTTGGATGTGGCCGTGATGGTGACATCTAACCTGCGCGACCGCATGGCGCTGCAGGCGGAGATTTTGGAAGTCTCGCCCTATCGTGTGTGGCTGCCGCTTGGGCACAAGCTGGCGGGCGCGGATATTATCAGCATCGCGGATATCGCCCGCGAGCCGCTGATTATGCTGACCGTGGACGAGATTGAGGAGAACACCGGCAAGCTGCTCTCCGCGCTGGGGGCAAAGCCCCACGTGGCGTTCCGCACGCGGTCTGTTGAAGCGGTGCGTTCACTCGTGGCGACGGGCGCGGGCGTGGCGCTGCTGCCGGATTTGGTTTACCGGCCTTGGTCACTGGAAGGCGACCGGATTGAATCGCGCGATGTTTCCGGACAGTTGCCCGCCGTGCAAGTGGGCATGGTGTGGCGCAAGGGCTCCAGCCTGCCAGACTCCGCGCGGGACTTTATCCGCATTGCGCAGACGCATCGGGGCGCACGGCAGAAATAATATCGGAAATTCCGATAACACTATTTTGAATTATGAATTTGCGAAATCATTATTCCTGATTGAACATGGCTTTCAAGCAAGATGCCCCAACAGGGAACGGCACGGCTTTGTTCAAGGGAGAATATCCATGAAAAAATTATTGCACACATGCACAGCGCTGGTTTCGGTGATGAGCTTTGGCGTTCAAACATCATCGGCTGAAATGTTGAAAGAGCTCGGCAAGGGCGAGGGCGCGGTGAATATCGTGGCTTGGGCCGGATACATTGAGCGCGGCGAAACTGACAAGGCCTATGACTGGGTCACCGATTTTGAAAAAGCGACATCGTGCAAAGTGTCCGTCAAGACCGCCGCGACCTCCGATGAAATGGTCGCGCTGATGAATGAGGGCGGGTTTGACTTGGTCACGGCTTCCGGCGATGCGTCGCTGCGACTGGTGGCCGGCAAGCGCGTTCAGGAGATCAACACGGCGCTTATTCCATCTTGGAGCACGATTGATCCACGTCTGCAAAATGCGCCGTGGCACACGGTGGATGGCAAGCATTACGGCACGCCCTATGTCTGGGGCGCGAATGTTTTGATGTATAACACCAACACGTTCAAAGAAGCGCCGAAGAGCTGGAACGTGGTTTTTGAGAAGATGGATTTGCCGGATGGCAAGACCAACGAGGGCCGCGTGCAGGCCTATGACGGTCCGATTTATATTGCCGATGCGGCCAATTATCTGATGTTCCACAAGCCTGAGCTTGGCATTAAAGATCCTTACGAGTTGAACGAGGATCAATATAAAGCGGCACTGGAAATTCTACGTACGCAGCGCACGCTCACATCGCGCTATTGGCATGATGCGATGATTCAAGTGGATGATTTCAAGAACGAGGGCGTCGTGGCTTCCGGCTCTTGGCCGTTCCAAGTGAACACATTGCAGTATGACAAGGAAGCGATGGCCAAGACGCCTGTTGCCTCCACATTCCCTGAAGAGGGCGTGACGGGCTGGGCCGACACAACCATGCTTCATGCGGAAGCCGAGCATCCAAACTGCGCCTACATGTGGATGGAGCATTCGCTCAATGCTAAGGTTCAGGGTGATGTTTCAGCTTGGTTTGGCACCGTGCCGTCCGTTCCTGCCGCTTGCAAGGGTAATGAATTATTGACCGATGCCGGATGCGCTGCCAATGGCGGCGATAATTTTGACAAGATCAAATTCTGGAAAACCCCGCAGACCAAATGCGCTACGCAAGGCGATGCCTGTGTGCCGTATTATCGGTGGGTATCAGACTATATCGGCGTCATCGGCGGGAGATAAAATCCGTGCTGCTGGCCAACTAGCGCGGTCGTTTTGCGCTTCCGGTGCTCACGTACTTAAGTACGCTCCGCTCCGGTTCTCAAACGACCACACTATTTGACTCAGCATCCCGAATTTTTGCAGCGGCGGCGCTAAGTTGCCGCTGCCATTGAGGAATATTTGATGACTATTGCTGTGAAATTCGCGTCTGTTTCGCGCCATTATGGTGTCGTGCGCGCGGTAGATGCTGTCGATTTGGAGATCGCGGAGGGCGAGTTTTTTGCTATGCTTGGGCCTTCGGGTTCGGGCAAAACCACCTGTCTTCGCCTTATCGCCGGGTTTGAACAGCCAACATCCGGCAGCATCGAAATATTTGGCGAGCGGGCAGAGGGTGTCCCGCCCTATCGCCGCAATGTGAATACGGTTTTCCAGGACTATGCGCTGTTCCCCCATCTCACAGTCTTGGAGAATGTCGCCTATGGCCTTATGGTCAAAGGCGTCAACAAAGGAGACCGTCTCAAGGCGGCAGAAGACACGTTAGCCATGGTCAAACTCCCGGGTTATGGTATGCGCACCCCAGCGCAGCTATCCGGTGGCCAGCGCCAACGCGTCGCTCTTGCCCGTGCGCTTGTTAACAAGCCACGGGTTCTTCTCCTTGACGAGCCGCTTGGTGCGCTGGATTTGAAGCTGCGTGAGCAAATGCAGGAAGAGCTGAAGAGCTTGCAAAAGGCGCTCGGTATTACGTTTATTTTCGTCACCCATGATCAGGGCGAAGCGCTGTCTATGGCGGACAGGGTCGCTGTGTTTAGCGAAGGCAAGATCGTGCAGGCGGGCAGCCCGGCGGAAGTCTATGGCAAGCCCCGCACCAAATTTGTCGCGGACTTTGTCGGGTCTTCCAATATTATAGCTCCGGATTTGACAGCGCGGATTTGTGGTCAACGACGCTGGGCAAGCCTTCGTCCCGAACAGGTTAGCCTTGCTGGCAAGAGCACCAAAGACGGCTTGGAAGCCACACTTGTTGCCGCGCATTATCTTGGTTCCACCACGCGCTTTGTAACGGAAGCCAGCGGGCAGCGCATCGCCGGTGTGCTTGATGCCGGTGTTGTTATACCGGAAATTGGTACGCGCGTTCGCCTCGCGTTTCATCGCAGTGATCTGCATTTTCTTGAGGATGCGGTATGAGTATCGCAACGGCATCCAGCCAAGCAACTGGTCTTAGGGCGCGCGTCGCTGACCGCTTTTGGCGGCAGCCGAACTTGTTACTGGCCGTGCTTTTATTGCCGCCACTGCTGTGGCTAGGCGTGGTTTATGTCGGCTCGCTGCTGGCGCTTCTGGTACAGAGCTTTTTCTCTGTGGATGAAATGTCGGGCGTGGTGGTGCCGGAATTCACGCTGAAAACCTACGGCGAATTGTTCACGCCGACCAATCTCGACATCATTGTGCGCACGCTGACGATGGCGGCAATTGTGACTGTTGCCGCGGCGATTGTCGCTTTCCCGATTGCCTATTATGCCGCGCGTTATGCCAAGGGCAAATGGAAGGCGTTGTTTTATCTCGGCGTGATGATGCCGCTGTGGTCAAGCTATTTGGTGAAGGTTTATTCGTGGAAATTGATCCTCGCCAAAGAGGGTATTTTGACATGGATTTTTGCCAAGCTGCATCTAACCTTTCTTCTGGATGCACTTTTGTCTATCCCCACGATTGGCGGCAATTCGCTGTCGGTCAGCTATATCGGCACGTTTCTTGTATTCCTCTATGTCTGGCTGCCGTTTATGATTTTGCCGGTGCAAGCCTCGCTGGAGCGCGTGCCGTCTAACCTCATTGAGGCCTCAAGCGATCTTGGCGCTTTGCCCCATCAAACATTTCGCAAAGTGATCTTCCCGCTGGCGTTTCCGGGCATTGTGGCGGGGTCGATTTTCACGTTTTCGCTAACCTTAGGCGATTACATTATCCCGCAAATCATCGGCTCGTCGCGGCTGTTCATCGGGCAGGCGGTCTATGCACAGCAGGGCACGGCGGGCAACATTCCGCTGGCTGCGGCGCTCACGGTCGTGCCCGTTGTCATTATGGTGATTTACCTCACGCTCGCCCGCAAAATGGGAGCTTTTGATGCGCTCTGATAAAGGCGAAAGAGCCTCCTTTGGGTTAAAACTGGCCGCGGCTGGCGGTTTGCTTTTCTTGCATGTGCCGATACTGCTGATTTTTCTTTATGCCTTTACGAGCGAAGAAAAGAGCTACGCCTTCCCACCACCCGGCTATACGCTGCAATGGTTTGGTATTGCCTGGAACCGGCCGGATGTGCGCGAGGCGCTGGCGCTGTCGGTCAAAGTGGCGAGCATTTCGACGTTTTTGGCGCTGATATTCGGCACCATGACGGCTGCCGCTGTGTCTCGCTCTAAATTCTTCGGAAGAGAGGCAATCTCGCTTTTGGTCATTCTGCCCATCGCCTTGCCCGGCATTATTACGGGTATTTCTCTGCGAGCGGCCTTTGGCTTGATGGATATTCCGTTTTCATTCTGGACCATCATTTTGGGCCATGCCACTTTCTGTATCGTGGTGGTTTACAACAATGCTGTGGCGCGGTTTCGCCGTGTGTCGGGCTCGCTCATTGAAGCCTCTATGGACCTTGGCGCGGATGGGTTTCAAACGTTCCGCTATGTTGTGCTGCCCAATATATCCACCGCGCTTTTGGCAGGCGGTATGCTGGCTTTCGCGCTATCGTTTGATGAGGTGATTGTGACGACTTTCACCGCCGGACAGCAGCAGACGCTACCGATTTGGATGCTGGAAGAATTGATCCGCCCGCGCCAACGTCCAGTAACAAATGTGGTGGCGATATTTGTTGTGCTGGTAACGCTCATTCCGATTTTGGCCGCCTATTATCTGACGCAAGGCGGCGATCAGGTGGCGGGCCAAGGCAAGTAAGAATAGTTTTGAAAGTTGGAGGATAAAATGGACACTCACATGCTGATCGGCTCGAAGTTTGAAGCCGGAACAGAGACGGCCGAGCAGGTGCTGAACCCGCGCACGGGCAAGCTGATATTGGAATTGCCGGAAGCGTCTGAAGCGCAAATCAATGCGGCGGTGAAGGCGGCGGAGCGGGCGTTCACAACATGGTCGCGCACCACGCCGGGGCAGCGCTCCGGCTACTTGCTGAAGATTGCCGATGCCATTGAGGCGAATGCGGAAGAGCTGGCGAAGCTGGAAGCGCTGAATTGCGGTAAGCCGATTAACGCGGTTTTGAATGATGAAATTCCGGCCATTGTCGATTGCTATCGTTTCTTTGCGGGCGCAGTGCGCTGTATGCCGGGGCAGGCGGCAGGTGAATATTTGGCTGGCCACACCTCGATGATCCGCCGCGACCCAATCGGCATTGTTGGCTCCATCGCGCCGTGGAATTATCCGCTGATGATGATGGCTTGGAAGCTGGCACCTGCCATTGCCGGCGGCAACACCGTGGTGTTCAAACCATCCGAACAGACACCGCTGACGGCATTAAAGATGGCGCGGCTGATGGCTGATATTTTGCCTGAAGGCGTGGTCAATGTCGTGCTGGGTCGCGGGCATAGTGTTGGCAACACGCTTATCAACCATCCCGGTATCAATATGATTTCCATCACCGGCGATGTGGCGACGGGCAAAAAAGTGCTGGAAGCGGCAGCCAAAAGCGTCAAGCGCACGCACTTGGAACTGGGCGGTAAAGCGCCAGTTATCGTCTATGATGATGCGGATTTGGACGAGGTGGTTTCGGGCCTTCGTGCGTTCGGTTTTTACAATGCGGGGCAGGACTGTACTGCCGCTTGCCGCATTTATGCGGGCGCGAAAATCTATGATAGATTGGTGGCGGATTTGTCATCAGCCGTCTCCACCATTGCCTTCAATCAGGAAGACGATGCGACCAACGAAATCGGACCGCTCATCTCCGGCCGTCAGCGCGACCGCGTGTCTTCGTTCGTTGAGCGGGCTTCTGAAATGAAGCACATTTCCATCGCAACGGGCGGCAAGCAGGTTGGCGGCGGCGGGTTCTACTATGAGCCGACTGTCGTAGCTGGCGCATTGCAATCCGATGAAATCGTGCGCCGCGAAGTGTTTGGCCCTGTGGTTTCCATCACGCGCTTTACGGAAAAAGACGACCCGATTGCGTGGGCGAACGACAGCGACTACGGGCTGGCATCATCAGTCTGGACCAAGGATGTGACACGTGGCATGTCTGCTGCTGCCCAGCTTCGCTATGGCTGCACTTGGGTCAATACGCATTTCATGCTGGTCAATGAAATGCCGCATGGCGGCTTCAAGCAGTCCGGCTACGGCAAGGATATGTCGCTCTATGCGTTGGAGGATTACACCGCCGTCAGACACGTGATGGTGAAACACTCTTGAATATCCGCGCTGATGGCCAACTAGCGCGGGTGTTCTGTGCTTCCGGTGCTCACGTACTTAAGTACGCTCCGCTCCGGTTCTCGAACATCCACGCTATTTGACTCATCATCACGAATTTTTGGGGCGAAGCTAATTAAAAGGGGGAGCTATCTCCTGCGCAGTTTTTCTCTTGTCGCGATACGGGCGGCGGCTTCGCTGCCACCTTCGGTGGTCATGCGGGAAATGATGGCTTCGACGAGGGCCAAGAGGCCGGAGGCGGAGTCCCAGGCGGAAGGAACGGCGGTGCGGGCGGTGATGACGTGTTTGGCAACGCGGGCGATGGGAGAGAGCCATTGATCGGTGAACAAGACGATTGTCACACCGCGTTCGGCGGCTTGTGTGGCAAAGGTTATCAAGCTGTCTTGATAGCGGCGGATGTCGAAAATCACCAGTACATCACGCTTGCCCATATCCACCAACTGGTCGCGCCAATTAGCCTCTTGTCCGGAAATATGGCTGACGCTTTTGCGGATAACGCGCAAATGCGCGGCCATAAAGTTGGCGATATGGTCGGTGAAATTGCCCCCGATAAGATGAAGGTTCAGCCGCGTATCGCCGAGCAAGGCAGAGAGGCGGTTGAGGTCGGCATCGCTGTTATGGCGGAATGTTTCGCTGATATTTTCAATGACGGCATCGACAAAACCTTCGGCAAATTCGCCCTTGCCCACCGTGGACGGACGGGTGGAGCGGGCCAGCGGCGATTGCAATTGCTCCATCACCTCGGCCTGCAAAACCGACTGAAATTCGGCGTAGTTTTGAAAGCCAAGGCGGCTGATAAAGCGCAGGATGGTGGGCGAGCTGACAGCGGCGCGGGTGGCAAATTCGGCCACGGTTTTAAGGCCTATCAGCGGATATTCCGCCACCAGCGTTTGCGCCGCGCGACGCTCGCCGGCAGGCAGGCCATCAATCGCATAGCTGATGCGTTCGGAAATGCTGTCGGTCATATCGTCCCCGTCTATAACCTTTCTAAGGGGAAACAGAATTTAGAAAATGTCAATTGACAGGTTAAAATTTTACGTATCAAATCATACAAACAAGCAAATAAAAATAAAATTCGTTTCATACGATACATTGGGCTTTGAGGGATGAAATTGGGAATAGCAAGCGCTGCAAAGCGGGATGTTCCGCATTTTGACGCCGCCGTTTCGGTTGATAACCGTGACGGGCAGGGCGTGTTTGTGATTGTCTGTGACCATGCTTCCAATTTTATGCCGGATGAATTTAACGGACTTGGCCTCAGCCATAGTGATCTTCAGCGTCATATTGCGTGGGATCCCGGCGCTCTCGCCGTTTCGCAAGTGATGTCCAAAAATCTCGATGCGCCGCTGGTGCGCTCGAACGCTTCGCGGCTGTTGATTGATTGTAACCGTCCGTTGGATGCGCATGATTTGATTGCACAGAAAAGCGAGAGCACGGATATTCTCGGCAATATTGGTTTGACGGATGTGCAGCGGGCAGGGCGTATCAGGCGGTTTTATGATCCGTTTCATGATGCAATTGAGGGCGTAACTGAGGCGAAAATTGCCAAAGGCCAGCAGCCGGGCTTTATCGCGGTGCATAGTTTTAACCCCACCTATCGCGGCGTTTCGCGGCCTTGGGAAATTGGGATCATCCATGATGAAGCGTCGCAATGGGCGCTTTCGATGGTGATGCAAATTCGCGCTCAGACGGGATACACTGTTGGCGTCAACGAGCCTTATTCTCCTGAAGATCGCGTCTATTTCACGCTGACACGGCACGCACGTTCTCGCGGGCTACCTGCGGTTATGATCGAAGTCAGGAATGATGAAATTACAACTCCTCAAGAGCAAATAAAATGGGGCAATCTGCTTTCAAAGGTTGCCGACGCGGGATTCAAGGAGTTGAATGCGGCGGGGGCGTTTCGAGCTCAGGCTTGATAGGTCAACGCAAAAAGAAACTAAAAGGGTGAACGTCAACGTTCGGAGGGAACTAGAAATGGCTGATAAATTACACGACCATGACGAGGATATAAAAATCCTGCATGGCATGGGCTATGCCCAGGAACTATCTCGAAGCATGTCGAAGTTTTCAAACTTCGCGATTTCATTTTCAATCATCTGCATTTTGTCAGGTGGTATCAATTCGTTTGCGCAGGCGATTTCGTCGGTTGGCGGCGCGGGCGCGGGCATTGGCTGGCTCGTTGGCTGCGTGCTTTCGGGCATGTTTGCGCTGGCAATGGCGCAGATTGCTTCCGCCTTCCCGACAGCGGGCGGGCTTTATCACTGGGGCTCCATTCTTGGTGGCCGCTTCACCGGCTGGCTAACCGCATGGCTCAATCTTTTGGGGCTCATTACTGTTCTTGGCGCCATCAACATTGGTACGGCCTATTTCTTCGCTGGCACATTCGGCTCGATGTTTGGCTTTACGGGCACTGATACGCAGGTTGTGATATTCGTTGCCGTTATCACTGCCATTCAAGCCTTGTTCAACCATCTCGGCATTAAGGTCACGACGATGTTGACCGACGTGTCTGGCTACATTATTTTGGCAACGACGGCGCTGCTTGTTGTGGCCTGCCTCTACTTCGCGCCTGCTATCGACATCTCGCGCTTGTGGACATTCACAAACTACTCGGGCGCTGCTGGTGGCAACGTGTTCCCGCAGTCAGACAATATGGGCTATTTGTTCCTGTTGTGCCTGTTGCTGCCGGTTTACACCATCACTGGTTATGATGCGTCTGCACACACGGCGGAAGAAACCGTTGGTGCAGCGACTTCTGTACCACGCGGTATTGTGACATCGGTGTTCTGGTCATCCTTGATCGGCTGGGTCATGATTTGCGCCATTACGCTGGCCATTCCAGATCTGTCTGTCGCGGCGGGTCAGGGTTTCAACATGTTCTATCTGACGATGGATGCAATTCTGCCTGCAGCTATTAAAAATGTTATGTATCTCGGCATTTTGATTACCCAGCTTTTGTGCGGTCTTGCGACTGTAACATCTGCCAGCCGTATGCTCTTTGCGTTCTCACGCGATGATGGTGTTCCCGGCATTTCAAAGGCGCTGTCGTCTGTGTCGCCAAAATACCGCACGCCGGTAAATGCGATCTGGACGGCAACAGTACTCAGCATTCTTTATGTGTTGCTGGCGATGTCCATCAAGGTTGGCGAAACTTCGATCTACGTCATCGTTGTGAACTCAACGCTTGTGTTCTTGTTCCTTTCGTTCACCCTACCGCTGATTGCAGGTCTGTTCGCCTATGGAACAGCCAAGTGGCCAAATCCCGGCCCGTGGGCAATGTCCGCTGGCCTCTATAAACTGGTAACTGTTTTATCAGTTGTCGGCATGGCAGTCATTCTGTTCATTGCCGTCGCAGCACCCAATGAGCGTGTGCTTTATGTGGTGGCAGGCTTCATTGTGCTCGCATTTGTTGTGTGGTTCGCATTTGAAAACCGTCGTTTCCAAGGCCCGCCAATTGGTGAGGCTGCGATTGCCAAGCGCAAGGCTGCGATTGCCGCTGCTGAACGTGCGGTGGGTCAGGCTTAATTAAAACGACAAATCCATGCGGCCGGTGCGAGCCGGTCGCATTTCAGTTTCAAAAAAACAACAAGTACAAGTGAGTGGAACAAATGGCCGGAAATTTGAGCTTTGAACAATTGAGCCAAGATGTTGCCAGCGGTGAGATTGATACCGTTTTGGCATGTATCGTGGACATGCAGGGCCGCCTCATTGGCAAGCGATTTTTGGCCTCGTTCTTTGTTGAGAGCGCTCATGACGAGACCCATGGCTGCAACTATCTGCTGGCCAATGACATTGATATGGAGCCTGTGCCCGGCTATCAGGCCGCCTCGTGGTCGAAGGGCTATGGCGACTTTGTGATGAAGATTGACATGAGCACGCTGCGCCGTGTTCCGTGGTTGGAAAAGACCGCGCTGGTGCTGGCCGATGTGCAAGATCATCACCACCACGAAGATTTGCCTCACAGCCCGCGCGCGATTTTGCGCAAGCAGGTTGCCCGTTTGAAAGAGCGCGGCTGGATGGCTTACTTCGCCTCCGAACTTGAATTTTTCCTCTTCAATGAGACGCATGATACGGCGCGCGCCAAGCATTGGTCGGGCCTGAATACCGCCTCGCCCTACATCGGCGATTACAACATTGGCATCACCACCAAAGAAGAGCCTTATATGCGCGCGATCCGCAACGGATTGAACGGCGCGGGCATTCCGATTGAAAATTCCAAGGGCGAGTGGGGGCCGGGTCAAGAAGAGATCAACGTGCGCTACGCCGAAGCGCTGGATATGGCGGATAACCATGTCATCATGAAAAACGGCTGCAAGGAAATTGCTGATTTGATGGGCAAGTCCATCACGTTTATGGCGAAATATAATTATAACCATGCGGGTAATTCCAGCCATATTCACAATTCGCTATGGACTGAAGACGGCAAGCAATCGCTGTTTTTGGATAAGACCCAAGAGTTCGGCATGACGCCGCTGATGCGCTCGTGGGTGGCCGGACAGATGAAATATGCGCAGGATTTTACGTACTTCCTCGCGCCTTATATTAACTCATACAAGCGCTTTATGGTGGGCACATTTGCGCCGACCAAGATCATCTGGTCGGATGACAACCGCACGGCGGGCTTCCGCCTTTGCGGTGCGGGCACGAAAGCGATCCGCATTGAATGCCGTATCGGCGGCGCGGATTTGAACCCATATTTAGCTTTCGCAGCGCTGATTGCGGCGGGGCTGGCTGGCATTGATGAGGGGCTGAAACTCGACAAGCAATTTGAGGGCGATGCGTATGCTGGCGAAAAGCTGACTGAAATCCCTAAGACCCTGCGCGAGGCGACAACCTTCCTGGAAAAAAGCAAAATGATGCGCGATGCCTTTGGCGATGTTGCCATTGAGCATTATTTGCACACCGCGCGCTGGGAACAATTTGAGTATGACCGCCGCATTACCGACTGGGAACTGCATCGCGGTTTTGAACGCTACTAATATTTTATCTTCACTCTAACCATGAGGACATCATGGCCGACACAATAAAACTCATCTCGCCAATTGACGGCTCTGTTTATGCGGAGCGTCCGGTGATTACGGATAAGGCGCTGGCGAAGGTGCTGGCTACATCCAAGGCGGCGCAGGCTAAATGGGCGCTCAATACCTTTGAGCGGCGCGGTAAGCTGTGCCTCAAATTCCTTGATGCGCTTATGTCAATGAATGATGAGATCACTACGGAAATTGCATGGCAGATGGGCCGTCCCGTGCGCTACGGCGGCGAAAAGGGCGGCGTGGAACAGCGCACACGCTTCGTGGTTGCCAATGCCAAAAAGGCATTGAAGCCGATGGTGATCGAAAAGTCCGACAGTTTCCGCCGCTATATCAAGCATGTGCCGCTGGGCACCGTGCTGGTGATTGCGCCGTGGAACTATCCATACCTCACCACCATCAACACGATTATTCCGGCGCTGATGGCAGGCAATTCGGTTATCCTCAAACATGCAGCGCAAACGCTGCTGGTTGGCGAGCGCTTTGCCAAGGCGTTCGAAATGGCGGGCCTGCCGAAGGGCTTGTTCCAGAACATTGTTATGAACCACGGCCAGACAGAAGCGCTGCTGGCATCCGGCCAAATCGACCATTGCAACTTTACAGGTTCCGTTGCTGGCGGTCGCGCCATTGAGCGGGCAGCAGCGGGTACATTTATGACGCTGGGCTTGGAGCTTGGCGGCAAGGATCCTGCCTACGTGCTGCCGGATGCCAATGTGGACGCTGCGATTGAAACGTTGGTGGATGGTGCCTTCTATAACTCCGGCCAATGCTGCTGCGGTATTGAGCGCATTTATGTGCATGAAAAAGTCTATGACGAATTTGTCGAAGGCGCAGTGAAGCTGACCAAAACTTACAAAGTCGGCAATCCGCTGGATCAAGACACCACCATGGGACCGATGGCCCAGGCGCGCTTTGCGGACTTTATCCGTGAGCAAAAGGCTGAGGCCTTGCGCGGCGGCGCTACCGCTCATATCAACATGAAGGTTGATAAGGATGTGGCCGGATCGCCTTATCTCGCGCCGGAGATTCTCACTGGTGTGAACCATCAGATGAGCGTGATGCGCGAGGAAAGTTTTGGTCCCATCGTTGGTATTATGAAGGTGCGCAATGATGAGGAAGCCATCGCGCTGATGAACGACAGCCCTTACGGTCTGACGGCTTCCATCTGGAGCCAAGATTTGGACCGTGCCGCGATGATCGGTGACCGTGTTGAAACGGGAACCGTCTTCACCAACCGCTGCGATTATCTTGATCCCGCGTTGGTGTGGACCGGCGTGAAAGATACCGGCAAGGGCGCTTCGCTCTCGGTGCTCGGCATTCAGGGGCTGACCCGTCCGAAATCTTATCATCAGAAGGTCATAAAATAACATGTCCAACTTCCGCGCCTCGGTTCCTGCTATCCCTACGGTGCTCGTTGATGACGAACGCACCAAGGTGACGCGCTGGGATTTTGAGCCGGGCGCGGAGACGGGGCATCACACCCATGGCATGGCCTATATTGTGGTGCCCATCACGGATATGAACGTGCGCCTTGTGGATGCCCACGGCGTTAGCAGCCGCTTTGTGTCGGCGGGCGCGGCCTATTCGCGTCCCGCAGGCGTGGAGCATAATGTCATCAATGCCGCCGATGTGCCGATGAGCTTTATTGAAGTTGAAATGAAACGATAGAAGAGAACCATGTCCAAACTCGTCTCCAAATGGAATTACCCAACCACTGTGCGCTTTGGCGCGGGCCGCATTTCTGAATTGGCGGAAGCCTGCCTTTCATCGGGCATCAAGAACCCGCTGTTCGTGACGGACCCCGGTTTGGCCAAGATGCAGATCGTGGCAGATGCTTTAAAAGTGCTGTCGGACAATGGCGTGAAATACGGCCTGTTTCATGATGTGCAGCCCAATCCGGTTTCGGCCAATGTTGAAGCGGGCATCAAAGTGGTGCGCGCGGGCAAGCATGATGGCGTGATTGCGTTTGGCGGCGGTTCGGCGCTGGATGTCGGCAAGGTCATCGCCTTTATGGCAGGCCAGACGCGCCCGATGTGGGATTTTGAAGACGTGGGTGATTGGTGGACCCGCGCCGACCCGAACGGCATTTTGCCGGTTATCGCCGTGCCGACAACTTCAGGCACGGGCTCGGAAGTGGGCCGCGCCGGCGTTATCACGAATGAAGAAACGCACACTAAGAAAGTCATTTTCCATCCGAAAATGATGCCGGTGATCGTGATTGCCGATCCCGCGCTTTCCGTCGGTATGCCGCCGTTTATCACGGTCGGTACGGGCATGGATGCGCTGGCGCATTGCCTCGAAGCCTATTGCGCACCGGGCTATCATCCGATGGCCGATGGTATCGCGCTGGAAGGTATGCGCCTTGTGTTTGAAAATCTGCCTAAGGCTTTCGCCAATGGCAAGGATTTGGATGCCCGCGCCCACATGATGTCCGCTGCCGCAATGGGCGCGACTGCATTTCAAAAAGGCCTCGGCGCCATCCATTCGCTATCGCACCCGATCGGCTCGCTGTACCATACGCACCACGGCATGACGAATGCCGTGTTCATGCCCTACGTGCTGGATTTCAACCGCGCCGCCATTGAGCCACGCATCGAAGCTGCCGCCCGTTATTTGAATATCAAAGGCGGCTTCGACGGCTTCCGCAAAGCGGTCATCAAGCTGCGCAAAGATTTGAAAGTGCCGCATACACTGGGCGGGTTAGTCAAAGATTTCGCACCGGACAAAAAGCGCAAGACGCTGATTTCGGACATGGCCGTGGTTGACCCGACAGCCGGTGGGAACCCTGTAAAACTGACGAAAAAGGGCGCACTTGAGATACTTGAGGCGGCGATTGCGGGGTAAGCGCGCTCTGAACTACGAAAATAAAGTGTAGGTGATCTTGGGCACTTTGAGGGATAATGCTGTAAATTTTCACACGGAGGACAAACCAGATACTGGGCTGGTCCTCCGTCGATATTGTGGTTTTTCTGATTTGTCAGATATTCTAAATAATAGAAAAATAAAATTTTGGAATACATCTAGGTGGGATGACAAGAACGACAAATACCTAATGGAAAAATATAAAACTAGTCAAAATTGGCAGCAAATTTACGCGTTTTGCAGTACCAAAACGAGAAAAGAACACTACCACCATTGGCTGCGATATGCTGGTAAAAAGTCCACAAAAGATGATAAATTTGGCGTTTGTATTGTATTTGATAGGGCGGCCATTAAAAAATTTGCTGAAGAAAAAGAATTTCAATGCGGATATATTCGATACAAAACACTGGATCAGCTTAAAAATGACCCAATACCCAGAGTACATCGGCTTCCATTCTTAAAACGTGTTGCATTTAGCGATGAACGTGAGTTCCGGATTTTTCGCGGCGACAACAAATTGGATGAAGAATATATTACGCTTGATATTAGCTTGGACTGGATCAAGAAAATCAGAATTAGTCCGTGGCTAACTAAGGAGGAGGCCTCCCACTCTGCAAGTCGCCTCAAAGGAATAGCGGACTGCGGGGAGCTAGATATTCTGCATTCAACTTTGCTACAAAGTCAGCAATGGAGAAAATATGCCGATCAAGTTGCCACTAACAAATATGACTTCTAGGTTAGCGACCGTCTTGGGCGTACTTGAGATACTTGAGGCAGCGATTGTTGGATAAGCTCAACTTCTGAAAAGGAGCACTACCCATGCAAAGCATCGTCAAATTAGGCCCGCTTACCAGTGTTGAACCATCTAGCGCCACGTTGGATGGCTGGGTTGTTGTTGAAGGCAATCCAGCCATGAAGACGTGGGTGCTGCATACGTCTGATGATAGCCAGATGATGTCCGGCTATTGGGAGGCGACGCCCGGCACTTATCATGCCACTTACTCGGCCTATGAGTTTGTGCATGTCATTGAAGGCAAGATGACGATTACGCCGGATGGCGGCACGCCTGTTCATATTAAGGCGGGCGATGCTTTTGTGGTGGAGGCTGATTTCAAGGGTCTGTGGAAGATCGAAGAGACCATTCGCAAGCATTTCGATTTTAAGATGTGAGACGGCTGATCGTCTAGTTTGTTCGCGGGAAGCGGATGGTGATACTCATATCCAGTGATGGTGCCAGCGTTTGCGTGGACATAAAGCGGCCTGCAATATGGCGCTCGAAGCTGTTGGTATTGGCAACAATTCGCGCCTGCACGGCGAGCACCAGCGCATCATAGGCATCCAGTCCGGCATGAAGTGCGGCGACGTAGGCTGGCGAATTGACGGGTGAAAATTGTGCCAGTTTGAACGCCACCAGTACGGCGTTGAATTTGGCTCCAAGATCAGTATCCGGCCAGTTGGCTGGCGGGGCCAGTGGCAGGTCGATGGATTGCAAAGCCACGCTTAAGTGCGGCAAAATATCGAGCAAATCCTTATAAGCAGCGTTCGCGTTCTTGATGCGAATGAGCGGTGCAAACAACCCACCGGCGCTCTCGACTTTGTTCAGTTCATACAGCATGGCGCTGAAATTATTTGAGGCGGAGGTATCGTGGTGGTCGTGATTTCCTGCGATGCCCAGCACTGCCACATTGTTCATTTTATCCATGCCCGCGTCGGGCAAAACAGTGAGAGATGAATCCACCAGCGACAGAATTTTTTGCTTCTGAAACAGGGTGGATTGAATGAGGCTGCGGTAAGTCTTGCTCTCATCAATGGTAAGCTCTGCGCCACTTTCCACCTTGGCCAGCAGCGCCGCGTTGGCGGCATAAATGTCGTTTTCCATCAATCGCTTATGCGGCACGGATGTTTGGGACATCTCGTTGATCCTGTCCGTCATGCCTGCAAGTTGTACAACTTTAAGCGGAGATGAATCTTGAACGACAACATAAATGGTAGCGAGGATGGCAAGCGCCACCAAGACTTGGGTAAAACGTGCCAAAACTGTTGCCAATTTATGCAATGTGACGCTCTTTCAGTTTACATTCATGTTCTGAACTATAGGTATAGCGGGAGTGATAAAACGCCGTAGGGGGACGGCTTGCATAATGGATAGCAGTGACATTGATTTGATTGCGCGGATTTACGACACCGCGTTGACCCCTACAAGCTGGCCGGAAGTGCTCTATCGGGTGGCGCAACATTTGGGCGCGGCGGGTGCGTTCATCTTCGAAGTGCGAAACCACGATAATGTGCCGCAGATTGCCTCCCGCCTGTTTAGCGCCAATTATGACCGCCAAGTGGTGGCGGACTATATGGTGCAGTTTAACGATGACGAGCTGCGCGATCAGGCCCGATTTGCGCAGCTTTCTGCACAATCCGACCAAGTGGATTTGATTAGCGATGTCGAGTTGCGCCCGAATGTTCAGGATGTTTTGAACCAGCCCAACACGCAATTTATGACCAAGCACGGCCTGCTGCACCGTGCGGGTGCTTTGCTCAATAAAGACCTTTTGAATGTCGATCGTTTCGCGTTGCAATTTGATATCACGCGCGGACCGATTACGATTGAAGAGCGCAAGAAGGCGGGCATTTTTCTGCCGCATATCGCCAAGGTTATCGGCCTTGGCCGTCCGCTGGAGCATCAGTTTCGGGTGCAGGCGATTTTCGAAGAAATCATCAACAAGTCTGACCAGGGCATTGCGATTTTGAACGGCGAGGGCGAGATTGTTTTCAGCAATCCGGAGTTTGAGCGCATCGTTGCCAGGCACAATGTTTTGCGTCGTTTGCCTACAAAAAAATTGCAGGTTATGCGCGACGATGTGGCGGCCCGCTTCCATGATTTGATCGCCACTGATGCGCACGGCTTGTTCGGCGCTAGGTCGCGCAAAGAGGCGATTGTGCTGCCACTGGCTGATGCGGGCAGCGCGGTGTTTATGGAAATTTGCCCGATTGAGGAGACGACTTATACCGGCCGCCTCGGCGTTGGTTATCGGCTGCTGACACTGCTGGACACCAGCAAGCCGGTGTTCATTGATGTTGATAGGATCAGCGATTTCTATCCGCTTTCGAAAACTGAGAAGGATGTGCTGACGTTGATTGCCAAGGGCATGTCGAACCAGGACATTGCTGACCTTCGCAACAGCGCTTTTGAAACGGTGAAGAGTCAGGTTAAAACCTTGATGCGCAAAACCAATTCCGGTAGCCGTTTGGAACTCATCCATATGGTGCGAAACCTGTCGGCGCAGGTGCATTATGAAGTGCCCAATTCCGTTGGCCGGATGCACTGAAGCGGCGCTCATTTTGCGCTGGAATCTAACAATAACAGCCGCTTGGAATCGCTATCCGGTAGGTCCAGTTTGGCGTTTTGCGAGCGATCATATAGCGTCGTTGTGATAGCCTCAATTTCTTACGCGGGGTCCAAATCCCGTGCCAGCGCTGCGGAAACGAAGGCCGCAGCTTGGCTCGTGCCACCCCAAAGAATTGGCTTTTGGTAGTTCAGCGCCTGTGCCACCGGTATCAAGGTTCCGGGCGAGAGTATATCCACGCATTTGCCGCGGTTAGAGAGCTTGGCCAACTTGTCATCCTTGTCGCTGGCGGCGACGGTGATGGCGCGCTGCGCAGACGCAGGCGAATAATCGCAGGCGTCTCTGGATTGGTTGCCAGCCGCTACTACGACGATGATTTTATACTTATCGATCAGCAGGTTAATCCAGTCGTTAATGTCCTGCGCCTTGGGGCCAATGAGGCTGAGATTGATGATAATTTTGGCGTGATCGGTATATTTTTGCTCGCGCTTAATGATCCACTCAAACGCCTCGACCAGCGAGGAAGCCGCGCCGGTTTTATTGCTGTCGCAGGGTAGAACCGTAACGTCGAAAATCTCCGCATCAGGCAGCACGCCCAGCGTTTTCCCTGTCATGATGGAGGCCATCGCTGTGCCGTGGGCGCGGCAGGTGGTGTAAATGTCGTTCGGCACGACTTTCAAAAAAGTAGCGCCAAATTTGACGCGGTCTTCAAGCTCGGGGTGGGCCATGTCCACGCCATTGTCCAACAGATAAATCCTGCTTTTGGCCTTGCTGCCCCGCCTGTTGAAGGCACCGTCCAAGGGCAGCGCCGCCTGGTCTATACGATCCAACCCCCATGGAATTTGGCTGACTTGTGTCGCTGATACATCCGCACTACCCGCCGCTTTGATCTTGGTGTCCGGCGTGACGCGCAGGATGATGGGGTCGGCGGTTATGGTTGCCCGCTGCCTTTCGTTAAGGTTGGCAATGAAACCCGGCAACTCAATACGCTGGATGGAGAGTATTTGGTAGGGCTCAAGGCCGAACCGTGCGGCGAGCGTTTCGGGCGTAATGGTAGTTATAGTGATGCCTGCTGACGCCAAAGCGTCGGGCCGGAACCGAATGATGAATTGGCCCGCGATGGGTAGCATATCGACGTCTGACAGGGTGATGGTTTCCAGCACGGGTAATCCGGCATAGGGGGCAACCAGCTTAGCGGGCTTCACCACCGCGGGAACCATCGGCTTCTTTGGTGCGGGCTTCGGCGTCGGAGGTTTAGCGAGGACAACCTTGGGCGAGACCTTCTTTGGCACGGGCTTGGCAATTATTTTTGGAACGGGTTTCGCCTTTGGAACTGTTTTGGGCACTGGCTTGATGATGATTTCAAATCCACCTTTCGGGGCAGATGCAGCATCGGGGTTTGTCGGCGCTTGCTGCGCATTGCCATTGGACAAGAGTGCGTCGCATTGGGCAGGCGTTATCCCTGTCGGACAGGTGATGACTTGCGCCGCAGCGGGAAGCAACATCGCGAACCAAAGAGCAATTACTGAGGCGAGACGTTTCACTCAAAGCCCCTTCAGATATTCAACAAGGTCGTCCTTTTCGGTGTCCTTAAGGTTCACGCCATATTCGTGACCGCCGTTCCAATTGCCCAAAATGGCCTCACCTTTGTCATCATAGACGTTGAAGACAAATGCCTTCGGATCGGCAGTTTGATCTAAATGGCCGACTTTTGTGGTGTCAAAATTGCCATCCAAAAAGCCGTGGGTCTTGGGTCGTTCACTCTGCGTATTGAGGAGATCGCGCAGCGTCGGCACGGAGCCATTGTGCAAATAGGGCGCGGTGGCCCAGATACCGTTGAGCGGGCGGGTCTTGTAATTCAGCGCAGGATCACCGCCGGAAAGCGCTGTCAGGTTCATCAAATTATCGGCGCAGTTGGCGCGGAACTTGTCGATGGCGTTGCCTGGCACTTCGATATCGCCGCCTTGGATGACATAGCCTTCGGGCGCAAAATAGGAGGCGATTTGGATTTTGGCATCTTCGATTTGCACTTGCGCATAGGCTTTGAGAATCTCACTTTTCCGGTCGCCAACGTCGCGCTGCATCAGCGTTGTCAGCGTATCTGTGGTTAGTGCGAACTCACTATATTTGCCTTGCTCCAACAGCAGCCCGCGCCGCGACTGGCCCTTGAAAATGCCGGTCGGCGTTAAATGCAGCGCGGCGTTGCAGGCCATAAGCGGGTCTGTGCCGATGAGATCGGGGTTAGCGGGAATGCCGGCGGCAACGCGGGCGGAGACGTTCGATGAATCAATCAGCGGGGCCAGATAAATGTAATGCTCGGGCGTAGGTGACGTGGTTTTGGAGTTCACCTCCAGCATTGACGTCATGTCATTTGGTGCAAGCAGCGCGTGGCACGACTGGCAATTTTGCGCATACAGTGCCTTGCCCCGCGTGGCCTTGGCGTCGTCAATCTTGCCGAATTCATCGGGCCAGCGCGGCGAGTTGAGTTTCGCCAATATGCCTTCCAGCTTCATCAGGTTTTTGAAGTTGACGGAGGATGTGACTTTTTGTGTCACCGGGTCAACATGAAACTCGCCGAATACGCCGAGCACTTCGGTCCAATTGCGAATGAGCGATCCCAGTTTCGTGACGCCGAATAGGCCCATATCCGGCCCGTTTTGCACGATGCCATTGTGTTGCAGCAGCGCTTGCTGGTTGGTGTTCCAGATGAAGGGATAGGAAACCGGCGCATCGCTGGCGGGCAGGCTATCTTTGCCAGCGGGGTTAATCAACGTTGCGGTGGTTGCCAAAATAATGCCGACAGCATCAGCGCGGCCACGACCCCACTGGGTGGAGTTGTGATACGTGCCTTGGATTTTGCTGCGGTAGGCAATCCAGTCCGCAAGGTCGGCTTGTAGCTTTTGCTTGGCTTCCGGCGTTACGTCGCCAGCCAAAACCTTGGCAGCAAAGGCATCAAAGCCAGCGTCCTTAGCGCGGGTTACTGCCTCCAAAACATCGCTATTGAAGCTTTGGAAATCAGCCATGGTTTGTCCGCCGTGGACATGGATTGTGGCGCTGGCGGTATGCAAAATTGAGG
>JAYTVD010000125.1:0-4954 GCA_043744175.1 Phyllobacteriaceae bacterium | reverse complement strand
CATGATCCAAGTGTCTGTGGCAACGGCCGGTGCTTTGCTGGTGGATTGGAAATCCGCTGGGTGTTGAACCCCCAAGCAGAGGCGCATCCGGCCCGGCTTGTGATTTGCATGACCATCGCAAATGATGGAAGGCTTTCACGAGTGACAGGGTCAGCGCAAGAACACCGAGCCTGGGTGTGTGGCGATGTCACACATTAAAATCTTTAGAAGGCAGGACCACACACCCGGCTTCCCCAAAGATTTCAATGATCGGGCATCGGAAGATGAGCGCGATAACGGGGAAAGCTAGACTGAGATGACTGTTCACCTCGCGCGGCCCTATTGGAAATTAGATTTCAAATGTCGTCAAGCCACGCCAATTCATGCCCTTTTCAGAGCTTAGTAATGATGAAATACTCTGCCCCACAACCCATAATCGGAGGATGAAAAAATGGCCAAACGCACACCCGGAATTGAAACATTAGCTGTCCACGCAGGCGCAAAGCCCGACCCAACGACGGGCGCGCGCATCACGCCGATTTACCAAACGACCGCGTTCGTTTTCAACGATGTGGACCATGCCGCCGCACTGTTTGGTTTGCAGGCATTTGGCAATATTTATACCCGCATCATGAACCCGACGCAGGCGGTGCTGGAAGAGCGCGTCGCAGCGCTGGAAGGCGGCACTGCCGCGCTCGCGGTCGCGTCCGGACACGCTGCCCAGCTTATCACCTTCCATACATTGATGCAGCCTGGCGATGAATTTGTCGCCGCCAAAAAACTCTATGGCGGCTCAATCAATCAGTTTGGCAACGCATTCAAATCTTTCAATTGGAATGTGAAATGGGCTGATCCCGATGATCTTTCCAGCTTTGAAAAAGCCATTACGCCCAAGACTCGTGCGATATTCATCGAGAGCTTTGCCAACCCCGGCGGTGTGGTGACCGACATCGAGGCCATCGCCGACATCGCGCATAAACACGGGCTTCCCCTCATCGTCGATAACACAATGGCCACGCCTTACCTCATCCGCCCGATTGAGCATGGCGCGGATATTGTCATACACTCGCTCACAAAATTCATGGGCGGCCATGGCAATTCCATGGGCGGCGTGATTGTGGATGGCGGCACATTTGATTGGTCAAAATCAGGCAATTATCCAATGTTATCAGAGCCACGGCCGGAATATGCCGGCGTGGAATTGCACAAAACATTCGGCAATTTTGCCTTCGCCATTGCTTGCCGCGTGCTTGGCTTGCGCGATCTTGGACCAGCGATTTCGCCATTCAACGCGTTTCAGATTTTAACTGGTATTGAGACACTGCCGCTGCGTATGCAGCGCCACTGCGACAATGCCATCAAGGTCGCCATATGGCTCAAGAAACAGCCATCCGTAAGCTGGGTTTCATACGCCGGTTTGGAGGACGACAAGTATCATGACTTACAAAAGCGCTACAGCCCGAAGGGCGCAGGCGCGGTGTTCACCTTCGGTCTGAAGGCTGGCTACAATGCCGGCGTCGCCTTTGTGCAAGGCTTGGAAATGTTCTCCCATTTGGCCAATATTGGCGACACCCGCTCGCTGGTTATCCATCCTGCATCCACCACGCATAAGCAGCTTAGCGACGCACAGCGCACCGCCGCTGGCGCAGGGCCGGATGTCGTGCGCCTGTCAATCGGCATTGAAAATGTCGATGATATCATTGGCGATTTGGAACAGGCGTTGGCAAAGGCGGACAAAGCCTGATGAGCGCAGCCCATCTCATAGCGCTCGCGCCGGAAGCCGCGAGCGCCGAAACTAACCGCCCATCGCTGGAAAAACTTATCTCCGGCGATCCAGTTTTCACCACTTGGAATATCGAAGAGCGTGACGGCCTCTATTGCGGCATCTGGCAATCAACACCGGGCAAGTGGCGTATCGCCTACGATGAATGGGAATATTGCCGGATACTGTCTGGCGTTTCGATTTTGACAGAAGAAGGCCAAGTGCCGGTGACAGTGAAAGCAGGAGACAGTTTTATCTTAAGACCCGGCTTTAAGGGCACATGGGAAGTGCTTGAAACGACTCGCAAAGACTACGTGATAAAGCTCTAATCCCAGCGCAGCACGAGCGTTTCCAGCCCATGAAAATGATAGCTGTCGCGGTAGCGCGGCGGCTCAGCAAGGCGCAATTTGGGCAGGCGATTGAACAGCACTTTCATCGCAATCTGCATCTCTAACCGTGCCAAAGGTGCACCGACGCAGAAATGAATTCCTGCGCCAAAGGAAGTGTTTTTCTGGTCGGCGCGGTTTGGCTTGAACTGCCCCGATGCTGCGAAGGAACGAGGATCGCGATTGGCAGCACCAAGCAAAAGCCCGATTTGCTGGCCAGCATCAATCGTCACACCGTTTGCCAATTCTAGTGGTTGATAAAGATAGCGCGTGAACATATGCAACGGCGCATCAAAGCGGATGCACTCTTCGACAGTTTCCGCGCTGGCCGCGTCCGAATGAAACAATTCTGCGGGATTGAGGCCGGATTGGAGAATGGACTTGACGCCATTGCCAAGCTGATGAACCGTCGCTTCGTGCCCGGCGTTGAGAAGTAGAATGGCGGTAGAAATGAGTTCATCCTCGCTCAGCCTTTGTCCATCTGCTCCCGCCGTTGCCAGCAAAGTCAGCAAATCATCACGGTCCGTGCCAATACGAGCGCGGCTCACTGCGCGGATGAAATTTGAAAACTCCAACGCGGCATCATTGGCTTTATGCTCGGTTTCAAGCGTCCGGCCATGCATATACATCGCCACCATATCATGTGACCATTCCAGCAGTTTTGGCCCCATAGCGTGGTCGATACCGAGCATATCGGCGATAATCATGACCGGTATTGGCGTGGCAAACGCGGGCAGTAAATCAACCGTGCCTTGGCGCTCAAACCCATCGATCAACCGGTTCGCCAGTGCCTCAATTTGCGGGCGCAGGCGCTCCACTTGGCGCGAAACAAAGGCACGATTTATCAGCGTTCTAAGCCGCGTGTGCACCGGTGGTTCACGCTCCAAAAGCGAATGCGCCTCGACGCCATCGAAGGCCGCAATGTGCCCGCGCGGTTCGCCCGATTTTTGCGGGGCGGGCGGGCCGTCTGGATTTTCGCGCCCCAGTGTCCGGTCACGGAGCAGCCTGTTCACATCATCAAATCCGGCAAAGCACCAAATGCCAAATTCCTCCCAATAAAACGCCGGGCACGCCTCATGCAAAAAGGCGTAGGCCGCATAGGGGTCTTGATAAAATTCGGCATTATGCGGGTCAATACGAACCCGGCTCATTGTGGCATCGAATTGAAGATAATGAGGGCGATTTGTCATGAGATAAGTTTGCCCGAGAGACGCAGCTTCGCGCAAGTCAAAATACGACCTTGGCTACTAAAGCAGGTCAATATCCGTTTGGGTAACCGTATAGTTGACTTGGAAGCGCACGCTATCACCGGGCTTTAACGTGGACCAAATACCGTTATTTGCAGTACCATCAGTCGAGTCGCCAAGCGGCGCGTTATCAGTCAAAACTTCGCCAATTGGTGTCGATAGGGCAGGGCCATTGCCATTAAACGCAGTCTCTACTGCCGCGACATTCGTCATCGTCACATTGCCGTCATTTGTGACGCTGAAATAATATGTGACGACTTGGCCAACAGTTAAATTGCCCGCCATCGCAGTCGCATCGGCAAATTTCACCATCGTCAAATGCGGTGCTTGTGTACATAAAACCACCGCCGAATTTGAAGCGTTGACAGCGACCCCGCCGGATGTACCAGCAGCAGATGCTGTATTGTCGATATCGCCGTCACCGCCACCATTATTGTCAAAATCCGCCTGCGTCGCTGTGTATGAAGCCGTGCAGGTTTCGCTTGCCGCAGGCAGCAATGTAGCGATCGTGCTTGCGCCGCTCGTCGGGCAAGTAACGCCGGTCAGTGTGTCAGAAACACTAATGGCGGTGGCGTTCACATTCCCGGTGTTCTTGACAACAATCGTATAGTTGATGACATTCCCCGCCGCTGTAACTCTGACAACATTGGCGGTCTTAGCCACAGTGATTGAGGCTATGTCATTGTCAGTAATGGTAAATGTCGGTGCGGTTCCTGTCACACCTGTGTAACTGCCGCCGGAGGCAGAAATCGCGCCGGTCGTGCAAGAATGCGCGCCTTCCACCAGCAGATCATTAACAGCCGTTGTTGTCACCGTCTGCGCTGTATTCCAGTTGGCCGTCGTGAAGGTCAGCGTGGTGGGTGCAAAGGTGCATTGTCCGGAAGCGTCAACCGCAATTGTAACCGTTACCGTGCCAGAAGGCTGTAGCCCGAGAACAGCCGTAAACGTACCCGTCGCCCCGCCCTCGGTGGCCGTCGGGATAGTGTTCACAATAGTAATTGTGCCGACGTCATTATCGGTAATTGTAAATGTCGGCGCCGTGCCGGTAACGCCTGTATAGCTCCCGCCCGACGCCGAGATCGCTCCCGTGGTGCACGAGTGCGTGCCTTCAACAATCACGTCGTTTACCGCTGTGGTCGTGACCGTTTGTGCCGTGTTCCAATTGGCAGTCGTGAACGTCAAAGTCGTTGGCGAAAACGTGCACTGGCCAGCCGCATCAGCAGCGATTGTCACCGTCACAGTGCCGGATGGTTGCAGGCCGAGCTTGGCCGTAAACGCACCCGTCGCACCGCCCTCGGTCGCCGTCGGAATGGTGTTGACAATGGTGATCGTGCCGACGTCATTGTCGGTGATTGTAAACGTGGGGGCCGTGCCGGTGACGCCGGTATAACTACCGCCGGAGGCCGCAATAGCACCCGTCGTGCAGGAGTGGCTGCCCTCGACTATCACATCATTGACAGCTGTGGTCGTGACGGTCTGCGCCGTGTTCCAGTTGGCAGTCGTGAAGGTGAGTGTGGTCGGCGCAAAGGTGCATTGACCGGAAGCATCAGCGGCAATTGTAACCGTCACAGTGCCCGATG
>JAYTVD010000124.1:0-18516 GCA_043744175.1 Phyllobacteriaceae bacterium | reverse complement strand
CCCGTATCGTGAAGAACTTTTTGCCTAACGGCCTCTAACCGGCCAGCGTATCTTAAGGAGATCATAAAATGGCACGTGTAAAAAGAGGCGTTACGTCTCACGCCAAGCATAAAAAAGTATTGAAGCAGGCAGAGGGCTTTCGTGGCCGTCGCAAGAATACCATCCGTGCAGCGAAAGCTGCTGTGGATCACTCAAAGCAATATGCTTACCGTGACCGCAAGAACAAGAAGCGCGTATTCCGCGGCTTGTGGGTTCAGCGTATCAACGCTGCTGTGCGCGAACATGGTTTGACATACGCCCGCTTCATCGACGGCCTCACAAAGGCTGGCATCGTGGTTGACCGTAAGGTTATGTCCGATATGGCGATCCATGAGAACGCCGCCTTCATCACGCTGATTGATGCAGCGAAGAAGGCTTTGGAATACCTAAAAGACACCACACCAAACGCTTTTGAAAGCGCTGTCGCATAACGCCAGCGTCTTCCCAAAGACAAGTTTACATTCTTGGGAAACCCGCGCTGGCAGGCTCAGCGCGGGTTTTTCTTATTTTATCAACTACGGTGACATGATGAGCGATTTAGGCACACTCGAATCCAGCCTGTTGGCTGATATTGCAGCAGCGCAAGACGAGACTTCAATTGAAGCCGTGCGCGTTTCTGCGATGGGCAAAAAGGGCTCGCTCTCAGAACTGCTCAAAACGCTCGGCACCATGTCGCCAGATGAGCGCAAGACCACGGGCGCGGCGATTAACGCACTCAAAGACCGCGTGATGGAAGCGCTGTCATCGCGCAAATCCATTTTGAAAGACGCGGCAATCAACGAGCGCCTCAAGCGCGAAACAGTTGATGTCACGCTGCCCGGCCGCGCCGCTCAAGTGAATTCCGGTCGAATCCATCCTATTAGCCAAGTTATAGATGAAATTACTGCGATTTTCGGCGATCTTGGTTTTGCTATTGCCGAAGGTCCGGATGTTGAAACCGACTATTATAACTTTACTGCGCTGAACTTTCCCGAAGGCCATCCGGCCCGCGAAATGCACGACACATTTTTCTTTAATCCTAAGGAAGACGGCACGCGCAAGCTATTACGCACGCACACCTCGCCGGTGCAAATCCGCACCATGGAAGCCCAAAAGCCCCCAATCCGCATTGTTATTCCGGGCAAAACTTACCGTATGGACAGCGACGCCACCCATTCGCCGATGTTCCATCAGGTTGAAGGACTGGTCATCGATAAGACCGCCAATGTCGCCAACATGAAATGGGTGCTGGAAGAGTTTTGCAAAGCCTTCTTTGAAGTGCCAAGCGTCACCATGCGGTTCCGCCCGTCGTTCTTTCCCTTCACCGAACCTTCAATGGAAGTGGACATCAAATGCGACCGCTCAAAGCCGGGCGAAGTGCGCTTTGGTGAGGGCAACGATTGGATGGAAATCCTCGGCTGCGGTATGGTTCACCCCAATGTCTTGCGCGCTGGCGGTCTAAATCCTGATGAATATCAAGGCTTTGCATGGGGCATGGGCATCGACCGCATCGCCATGCTGAAATACGGAATGCCGGACTTGCGGGCATTTTTCGATGCCGATGTGAGATGGCTGAGCCATTATGGGTTCCGCCCATTGGACATGCCGACGCTGTTTGGCGGCTTGAGCGCTTAAGGAGACACAATCATGAAATTCACCCTCTCCTGGCTCAAAGACCATCTCGAAACCGATGCTTCGCTGGACCAAATCTGCGAACGGCTGACGATGATTGGCCTTGAAGTTGAAAGTTTGGACGACAAGGCTGGCTTGCGTCCGTTCAAGATCGCCAAGGTTTTGAGCGCGGTGCGCCATCCGGATGCCGATAAATTACAAGTACTTAGCGTGGATAATGGCTCGGGTAAGCCCATCCAAGTGGTGTGCGGCGCGCCTAATGCCCGGGCTGGTCTGATTGGTGTTCTCGGCAATCCGGGTGACTATGTGCCGGGCCTCAATGTGACGCTTGGTGTTGGTAAAATTCGCGGTGTTGAATCCTTCGGCATGATGTGTTCGGAGAGTGAGCTTCAGCTTTCTGATAGCCATGACGGTATCATAGAGTTGCCGGAAGACGCCCCAATCGGCCAGTCTTATGCGACATGGGCGCATCTTGATGACCCGATGATTGAGATCAATCTCACCCCCAACCGTCCGGACTGCACGTCCATCCACGGCATCGCCCGCGACCTTGCAGCCTCTGGCCTTGGCACCTTAAAAACCAAACCAATTCAAGTGGTTAAGGGCAATGGGCCTTGCCCTGTTTCAGTGAAAATCGAAGCGCCGGAGCTCTGCCCCGGCTTTGCTTTGCGCCTTGTCAAGGGTGTGAAAAACGGGCCAAGCCCGAAGTGGATGCAGCAGCGGTTGATTGCTATTGGCCTTCGCCCGATCAATGCCCTGGTGGATATTACCAACTATTTGACGTTTGATCGCGGGCGTCCGCTGCATGTGTTTGATGCCAAGAAAGTGGTGGGCAATCTTGTAGTCCGGCGCGGCAAAGAGGGTGATGAAATCCTCGCGCTTGATGGCAAAACCTACAAATTGACGTCAGAAAACTGCGTTATTTCCGATGATAATGGCGTGGAATCTATCGCTGGCGTCATGGGCGGCGAGCATTCAGGCTGCGATGAGAACACCACTGATGTGCTCATCGAGTCCGCTTTATGGGCGCCTTTGAACATCGCCAAGACAGGCCGCACGCTCGGCATTATCACCGATGCACGCTATCGCTTTGAGCGCGGTGTGGACCCAGAGATGGTGCGCCACGGGCTCGAACTGGCTACGGAAATGGTACGGAACCTATGCGGAGGCGAGCCGAGCGACATACTGGTCGAGGGTTACACCAAGGCCGAACCAAAAGTGGTTTCGTTCCCTTACGCCGATGTGAAACGCCTCACGGGTATTGAAGTTTCCAAGGCGGAAAGCCAGTCGATACTCACCCGTCTCGGCTTCACGGTTTCGGGTACAGGCGATGTCGTGGATGTCACGGTTCCAAGCTGGCGGCCGGATGTCGATGGCAAGGCTGATCTTGTCGAAGAGGTCATGCGCATAAACGGCGTGGAGAATATTGCGCCGCAGCCGCTTGCCTCGCTCGGCTCGGTCAACACGCGTATTCTCACCACGCTACAAATCCGCACGCGTCTTGCTAAGAGAACCTTGGCTGCTCGCGGCATGATGGAAGCGCTGACATGGTCGTTCATCTCGGCTGGCAACGCCGCGCTGTTTGGCGGCGGTAAGCCGGAGCTGAAGCTGGCGAACCCGATTGCCGCTGACATGTCGGATATGCGCCCATCGCTGTTGCCAGGGCTGATAGCCGCTGCGCAGCGCAATGCGGATCGCGGGTTCAATGATGTGGCGCTGTTTGAAGTGTCCGGTATTTATGAGAACGACACGCCGGAAGGCCAGCGCCGCGTTGCAGGCGGTGTGCGTCGTGGCACGGCTGGCGTAGCCACTCAAGGCCGCTCATGGGCGGGCAATGCGCTGTCAGTTAGCGTGCACGATGCCAAGGCCGATGCACTTGCCGTGCTGGAGGCCTGCGGGCTATCGGCAGACAAGGTGCAGATTGAAGCTGGTGCGCCATCGCATTTCCACCCCGGTCGCTCCGGCGTCATCAAGCAGGGCCCAAAAATCATTCTGGGCTATTTCGGCGAATTCCATCCCAAGGTTTTGGAAGCGCTGAAGGCAGATGGTCCGCTCTGCGGCTTTGAAGTGTTCGTCGATGCGCTGCCCGAGCCAAAGGCCCGCGCGGTGCGTACCAAGCCACGTTTGGACCTATCGCCATTCCAAGCCCTGAAGCGCGATTTTGCTTTCGTGGTTTCCAAGGAAACGCTGGCAGGCACAATCATAAAGGCCGCGCAAGGAGCCGACAAAAAGCTAATTACATCAGCCTCCGTGTTCGACATTTTCGAGGGCGCTTCAATTGGCGAAGGCAAAAAGTCGATCGCCATCGAAGTCACCATCCAGCCCCAAGATAAGACACTTGCCGAGGATGAGCTCGAAGCTCTGTCAAAACGCATTGTTGAGGGTGTATCGAAGGCAACGGGCGGCGCGCTACGAGGGTAGCGCGTCCACTATTTTGTGCAACTTTGTCAGTTGGCCGCTAACGGTGGCCGTCGCGTCTTATGTTAAAAATTTAACAATACCCGTCGCCGCCTTGCGACCGCTTGCGAGGCAGGCAGTGAGCAGATGACCGCCGGTTGGCGCTTCCCAATCAAGCATCTCGCCAGCGGCAAACACGCCGGGCATAGCGTTCAGCATATAATTATCATCAAGACCATCAAGGCGAATGCCGCCAGCGGAAGATATGGCCTCATTAATAGGGCGTGGCCGAACAATGGATAGCGGTAGAGCCTTGATCGCAGTCGCCAGCGCTTTGGCGTTGAGTTGATTGGCGCCGGAAATACACTCGCGCAGCAGCGCGGCTTTCACCCCTTCAAGCCCCGCGCCCTTGCGAAGGCGGGATGAGAAAGACTCCTTAGATCTCTGCCGACTTAGGTCATTTGCAATGCGGGCGGTGGTCCTATCGGGAGCCAAATCGAGAATCAAGTCGGCTTGCCCGACTTGCTCTACCTTATCTCGTAGAGCCGCCGCATGGGCATAGATCAGGCTGCCCTCCACACCATTTTGTGAAACTACAAATTCGCCTTTTAGTGTTCCCGCATCAGATGTAGCCGTCACTGCTTTGACCGGAGACCCTGCATATTTTTGCCGGAAATCATCGCTCCAGTTAATGTCGAAACCGCAGTTGGCAGGCCGAAATGGCGCGACGTCGATGCCCTTGGATGCGAGTAGAGACACCCATGCGGCATTGGATCCGAGCTTCGGCCAACTGGCTCCGCCAAGCGCCAGCAGCACGGCGTCACAGAGAAAATCGACTGTGCCATCTGCTGTCTCCAAAAGAACACCTTGCTTGCTATACCCGGTAAAACGATGGCGTGTGTGAATCTGAACACCTTGTTGCTTCAAGCGTTCCAGCCACGCCCGCAAAAGCGGTGAGGCCTTCATAGCCCTTGGAAAAATACGACCCGATGTGCCGACAAATGTTTCGACGCCGAGATTTTGCGCCCACTCACAAATATCGTTTGCCGTAAATGCATCCAGCGCAGGCGTCAAAAATTCGCCGGCCGCGCTGTAGCGGCCCCGCAGCTTTGCGTGCGGTTCGCTGTGGGTGAGATTAAGGCCCGATTTGCCAGCCAGCAAAAACTTGCGTCCGACTGTCGGCATGGCCTCAAAAACATACACAGTAATGCGCTGCGCCGAAAGCACCTCGGCGGCCATCAAGCCTGTTGGCCCCCCGCCAATAATCGCAACCGTTTTCATGAATGTGGACTTAGTCGTATTCTTCCCCAAAAGGAAGCACCTCGGGCCATGTCACTAATAGAACTCTCTGGATCACTTTGGCTGCATTTGCGTTGGAGGTGATGATTCACGAGCAAACCTTTGAATGGCAATAAATTTTTCTTGCATAAAAAGGATTTTGTTCCTATTTTGTTCTCACAGGAGCAAAATGTGCAACAACCTAACTCACTAGAAAAACTTTACCTCGATTTTGACAGTTTTTTCGCCAGCGCCGAACAACTCTTTAATCCGGCCTTGCGCGGGCGGCCTGTGGGCGTTGTGCCTTTGGATTCACCCTATACTAGTCTCATTGCGGCCAGCCGCGAGGCTAAAAAATTTGGTTTCAAAGTGGGCACTTCTGTTCGCGAAGCGCGGGCAATTTGTCCGGATATTCACTTGATTGAAGCGCGGCCTGATCTTTATGTAAAGTTGCACAAGCGGATTATTGAGGTGATTGAGCGCTGTGTGCCTATCGCCGCTGTTCGCTCCATTGATGAGGTGGTGTGCACGCTGTTACCATCAGAAGCGGAAAAGCCGGGGGAGCTTTCTCATAATATTAAGACCGCATTGGCGCGGGAAATTGGCCCGACCCTCACCTGTTCAATTGGCATATCCAGCAGTGAGCTGCTCGCCAAAATCGCAGCGGAAATGAACAAGCCTGATGGCTTCGTAGTTTTGCACCCCGATGCTTTGCCAGGCAGACTTTTGGAGTTAAAATTACGCGACTTGCCCGGCATTTCACGCGGAATGGAAAACAGATTATCGCAGGCAGGCATTACGTCTGTTGAGCAGCTGTGGGCCATCGAGCCGAAACATGCGCGCGCGATTTGGGGTAGTGTCGAGGGAGAGCGTTTCGCCTATTCGCTGCATGGCTTTGCGATTGAGAAGCCTGATACTGTGCGGCGTATGTTTGGTCATGGGCGTAACTTGCCACCAAACTGGCGTACGGGTGGAAAGATACTGCAATGTGCCAGACTTTTGTGCATGAGTGCGGCAAGGCGGCTGCGGCGTGCGCATATGCGGGCCACCGCGGTTTCCTATTCGGTGAGTAAAGGCAGGCGTGATGGCATCTCGCTGGGGGTCAACTTTCCGGCAGCGCGGGACGACCATACATTCCTGTCGAGCCTTACGAATTTGCACCGCCAAATGTATGACAAGGGGATGCTCAAGGATGTACGCAGCATTACAGTCGTGCTGCACGGGCTGACGACGGAAGAGCGCCCGATAGGTGATCTTTTTGCAATCAGTCACGTTGAGGAAACCCGTAAGCGCTGGGAACAGGTTTCGGATATGCTTGATTCGATACGGCTGCGCTACGGCAATAAAGCGCTCAGTCTTGGATCGACCAAATCGCCAGGTGCCTATATCGGCGGTAAAATTGCATTTGGGCGAATCCCCGATGCTGAAGACTTTTAAGGTTGAATGCTATGTAGTTTTGGCGCAGGCCGCCAACATGAAACGCAAATATTCGCGCCAATGAGAAATCTAAAGACTCGCCTCTTGCCCATTCGACCCTCTGCATGGCACTTATTCCACCATGAACATGATCCTGAACACCGATAGCTATAAATACTCGCACTTTGCGCAGTATCCTCCGGGCACCAAGGCGATATCTGCCTATATCGAATCGCGGCCCGGCGGCATTCATCCGCATGTGCTTTTTTTTGGGCTACAGATGTTCCTTAAGGACTATCTGGCCAAGGGCATCACCAAGGATGATGTGGACGAGGCCGATGAGCTAGTGACGGCTCATGGTATGCCGTTTAACCGTCCGGGCTGGGAGCTGCTTGTGAAACGTCACAAAGGGCAATTGCCGCTGTCGATTGAGGCCTTGCCGGAGGGCATTATCGTGCCGAGTGGCACGCCTTTGGTGCAGGTAAAAAATACCGATCCGGATTTCTTCTGGCTGCCGACTTTCATCGAAACCGCGCTGCTGCGCGGCGTTTGGTATCCTTCAACTGTGGCGACCATTTCGCACCATGTGCGCGGGATTATCTCCACTTTTCTCGACAAGACATGCGATGACCCTGCGCCGGTATTGCCATTCCGTTTGCATGATTTTGGCGCGCGCGGCACGACGTCTTTCGAGCAGGCTGGCATCGGCGGGCTGGCGCATCTGGTCAACTTTATGGGCACAGATACGGTGAGCGGTATTGTCTATGCGCGGCGGCATTATCATGAGAAAATGGCGGGCTTCTCCATTCCCGCTGCCGAACATTCGACCATGACATCGTGGGGCGAAGAGCATGAGGTGGATGCTTATCGCAACATGATCCGCCAGTTTGGCGGGCCGGGTAAATTGGTCGCCGTGGTTTCCGACAGCTATGATCTTTACCGTGCGGTGCGCGAAATCTGGGGCAAGACATTAAAGCACGAAGTCGAAACCATGGGCGGCACACTTATCGTGCGGCCAGATAGTGGTGATCCGACAGTGGTTCCGATTGACGCGATTGATATGTTGGGCGAGTCGTATGGCTACACCATCAATTCAAAGGGTTATCGTGTTTTGAACCCGTGCGTGCGGGTCATTCAGGGTGATGGCGTGACGCCGGATTCCATCAAGATTATTCTTGAACGATTGACTCGTAAGGGCTGGTCCGCAGAAAATATTGCGTTTGGCATGGGTGCAGGGCTGCTACAAAAGCTGACGCGCGACACGCTGCGCTTTGCCATGAAAGCCAACGCACGGCTGGATGATGGCGATCAATGGACGGGCGTCAACAAAGACCCGAAGACTGATCCCGGCAAAGCCTCCAAGCGCGACCGGCAGGCGGTGGTACTGGATCATGGCGAGATTGATGCAATCTCGCTGGAAGACTTGGGCGGTCGCAAAAACTGGCTTCAGCCAGTGTGGAAAAATGGCGAATTGCTGGTGGATTGGACATTGGCCGAAGTGCGGGCAAGGGCGGCGCAAGGGCTGGTACATGGCTAGTCGATTTGCCTTTTACATCTGCCACTTGCCAGTCTATGGTCCGGCAAAATTCAACCTGTTTACTTAAGGAATAACCATGTTTCGTTGGGGTGTTTTATCGACTGCAAAGATTGGCCGTGAACATGTGATTCCGGGTATCATCGCCTCTAACAATGGCATTCTGGCGGGCATTGCCAGCCGTGAATTGGCCAAGGCCGAAAAGCTGGCACAGCATTTTGGCGCGCTGAAAGCTTTTGGTTCTTATGAGGAATTACTAGCCTCGCCAGATATTGATGGCGTTTACATCCCGCTGCCCACCTCGCAGCATGTTGAATGGTCGCTGAAAGCCGCAGCAGCGGGTAAGCATGTGCTGTGCGAAAAGCCGATTTCGCTGGATGCCAACGACATTGATAAGCTCATCGCCGCGCGCGATCAGCATAAGGTCATTATCTCCGAAGCCTTTATGGTGACCTACCATCCGCAGTGGATAAAGGTACGCGATTTGATTGCCAACGGTGCCATTGGCACGCTGCGCCATGTGCAAGGCGCTTTCACTTACTTCAACACTGACCCGACCAATATGCGCAATATTTTGGAATTGGGCGGCGGCGCATTGCCGGATATTGGCGTTTATCCGACCGTATCGACACGCTTTGCCACCGGCAAAGAGCCGCTAAAAGTCAGCGCCAAGGTCGAGTTCGATCCAGTGTTTAAGACCGATACTTATTCCTCCATCCGTGCGGATTTTGGTTCTTTTGAATTGTCGTTCTACTTGTCCACCCAGATGGCCAACCGCCAGACAATGGCATTCCATGGCGACGCCGGATACATCGAAGTGGCGGCGCCGTTTAACGCCAGCCTTTACGACCATGACCATATCACGCTGCACAACCGTGCTCACGATGGCGCGCAGATTTTCCGTTTTCCGGGGCTCAACCAATACACTGTTGAATGCGAAGCCTTTGTGAAAGCTGCCAACGGCGGCGACCAAAAGCTGTTCACGCTGGAAAGCTCAAAGTCCAACCAAAAGCTGATTGACGCGATTTTCAAAGCTGGCAAAACTGGTAACTGGGAAACAGTATAAAGGTTACCACCAATTTGGCGAAGGCGGCGGCATGGTAATGCCGTTTTCCGCGTTAAGTGCTGCCATTTTTGCCAGGTCTGGCGGGCCGGGAGGCATTGCTGCAATCGCGCGCAAAATCGCTTGTGTATATTTGCCGGGCGTAGCCAGCCATGTTGTTTTGCCCGGAACCTCGCTGATACAGCGAAAACCATGAAAGGTTCCGCGTGCAAAATTTAGAACGGCACCGGGACCAACCTTAGTCACAATGCCATCAAGGTAAATTTCAAACTCGCCTTCTTTGATGAAGACAATTTCGTCATCAAACTCATGCTTATGAGGCGGTACGCCCATACCTTTGGGCGTTGTCTCGTCCATCAAATAGTAGTCTCCACCCGTATCTTCGCAGGTGAACCGTTCAACTATGTCTTGACCCCACACGTTGAGAGTTTTTCCACGGGCCATTCCCGCAGCAACGATGAAAGCGTTTTTTACAGTAGCCACAGCATAAGCCTCCTTTTAGCGTTGAGCTTCAAGTTCCGCAGGCGTGATTTTGCCGTCGCCATTGGCATCAATTGTTCGGAATGCCATGCCATAAATACCGAGGAACTTGACGCGCTTTGCTTGACCGGAGCCGGTTTCTGCTAGTTCATTGATGAGCACGACAATTTCATTGGAATCGATGGTGTGACTGCCGTCTTGGTCTGCTTTGAGAAACGCGTTCTTTTCGGCGCTGGAATAGGCGAGTACCGTGAGCGATGATAGCATGAGACAGGCGCAGGCAACAGATAGTCTTTTCATAACGATTATCTTCGTTTAAACACCAGCTCAGAATAGCCGAACCACGAAAATACAGCAACGCTGCCGGAGGCAACAGCCAGCGCGAAAAGCGCGTTCACTTGGGGAACAACCGTGAGCACGGCCGCGTAGATCGTGTAATTTAGCAAGCTGCCGACCAGCCCGACGCTGCCATAGCGCGCCGCCTCTTGGGCAACACCACACTGGCTTGGGCCAAATGTTAGATAGCGGTTCATCAGCCAGGTTGATGTCATGGCAACCGCAATGGCAATGATGCGGGCGGCATAAGGATTAAGAGGCGTAAGATGCAGCAAGCTCCATAGAGTGCCAGCATCAATGAGAAATCCAGCTGCGCCCACAAGGCCAAATTTGAAAAGTTTTATCATGTTAGGCGCTACCTGAAATCACAATCAGGCCAGCCATCACCAGCGCCGTGCCTAATCCTTTGCGCCAAGTCAGCGGCTCGCCGAGAAAATACCACGCCAGCAGTGGAACGAGTACAAAAGTCAGCGCCATTAATGGATACGCAAAAGACAGCGGCACGCTTTTGAGGAGAAATATCCAGATAATCGTGCCAAGGCCATAGATAATTAAGGCGACGATTAGGAATGGATTGGTGATCAAACCAGCCAGCCCTGCCATATCGACGGCGCCAGCGCGATCGCTGGCTAACTTAAACAACACCTGCCCGGTGGCGATCATGACAGGTGTCAAGATCAACCCGCTAATTACAGGTATTGGTAGGTTGTTTAGCATGTGCCTTCGACGGTGCGATCTTCGCAATAATAAATATCGCGGCCAATATCCACGCACTCATATTTCGGCGGCACAGGGTGAACCGCGCGCAGGAACGAATGGGTGTAGGGGAAAAAATTGAAGTGTGGATTGAAAGCGTAGCGCGATTCGCGCTCGCGCGGCACGATGATGATGAGCTTTTTCTTGGTAATACGGCGCAGCTCAGCGATTGCCTCACGGTATTCCAGCACGTGCTCGATCACGTGGGTACAGATGACGGTATCAAACTCGCCGTCCTTGAACGGCAGGGCTTCAATTTTTGCAGCCACATATTCAACGCCCGGAATGGCGGATGCATCTTCCACCACGAAATCAACACCGGTGAGACGCTTCAGATCCGGCTTGGCCGTACGGATGAGGGATAGCAGGACACCCGTGCCACAGCCTACATCGCAAACACTCTCGCCATCGACATCGGCGATAATCTTAGCCACGCAGGCCTTTGAGTTATCTGTGCCTTCGTGGACGCGCGGATGATCGCGATAAAGCTGTTCATATTCTTGTGGTGTTAGAAACGGCGCACGCTCGCGAAAGCTGGCCAGCGTATCAATATGCTTGCCCCATACCATTTTCGCCATGCCGCGAAACAGGCCGCTATCGCGCATGAAGGGCGGGAGAATATCTTCGATAACAAAACGGATTTTGTTGGTGGTTTCGCGGTTCATGGCAATATCCAAATTAAATGTGATTAGGCGGCGCGGCTTAGTGTTTTCTTGTCGGTCTTGCGGCGCGGTTCGATAATTGCGGTAGGATTGAAGCGCTCGCCGCGACGGGCTGGCAGGCTTAGGTAAAATATCCGCTTTTGCTCGGCGCGCCCGCGCGCCACCGAGTCCAGAATGAGGCCCGTGAAGACCGCGAGCATCGAGATCGTGAACATGCCAATGCCGAGGTTCCAACTTGGCAATTTGTTGACAAGACCGGTAGTGAGAAACTCAATGA
This sequence comes from Phyllobacteriaceae bacterium, assembly GCA_043744175.1. GTDB lineage: Bacteria > Pseudomonadota > Alphaproteobacteria > Rhizobiales > Rhizobiaceae > JANMEX01. The sequence goes on along the minus strand of JAYTVD010000124.1, from coordinate 6,667 downwards.
CAACAGGAAGGGCGAAGCCAACACCAAGCAGCGCGAAGAATGCTGCCAAATAGCCGAACAGGCGCATTGGCTGGGTTTCTTTCATGAGCGACAGAAACATTTTCAAAATCTTGTAGCCGTCTTTGAATGTCGATAGTTTTGATTCCGAGCCTTCCGGACGGCGGCCATATTCCAGCTCGATTTCACAAACCGGCAACTTAAGCTGCGAGGCGTGAACTGACATTTCTGTCTCAATTTCAAAGCCGCCAGAAACGGCTGGAAAGCTCTTCACATAGCGACGCGTGAACACGCGGTAGCCGGAGAAAATATCGGTGAAATCCTTGCCAAACAGCGCCTGATACAAAGTGTTGAAAATCATGTTGCCGAAGGCATGGCCTGCTCGGCCTGCATCATCGGTGACGCCCTTGCGCACGCCGACCACCATATCCGAGCGCTCTGACAACAGTGTGCGGATAAGTTCCGGCGCGTCTGCAGGCGCGTAGGTGCCGTCACCATCGGCCATAATGTAAATATCGGCATCAATATCGGAGAACATGCGGCGCACCACATTGCCCTTGCCTTGGCGTGGCTCGCGCACGACATCAGCGCCCGCCACACGGGCCCGCAGCGCCGTCAAATCCTTGGAGTTATTGTCATACACGTAAATGCGCGCACCGGGCAACGACGCTTTGAAACCGGCCACCACATCGGCGATTGTCAGCTCTTCATTGTAGCAAGGCAGCAGCACTGCAACATCATAACCCGCTAAAACATCTGACATCTGGTAAACCTGTGCGTTAAAATACGAATTCAATTGTTCCGGATATTTTGGAACTTCGTTCATTATGGCGGGCTTGGGTTAAGGCATCGTTAGTTGGGACTGCGCGTCACATGACATCTTTGGTGTCCTCGACACATGATTAACGAAATGTTTGCGGGCATAAGCGATGAATGGTGGACCGGAGATATTTGAATTGCAAAACACCCCCATAGAGACCAATCGCGCCGATACGCCAGCGAACCAAAACCGTTTGTCTGTCATCTTTGCGGCCGCGCTTGTCTGCGCAGTGCTGTTCACTCTTTTGAGTTGGAGCCAAGACTGGCCGTTCGATAAGGTGCGATTTCTTAGTGGGACGGATGATTTGCTGCGCATGGTCAATGTGCGCGATTTGATTGGCGGACAGAGCTGGTTTGACCTTCACCAATATCGTTTAGGCTTGCCCGGTGGCACGCTGATGCATTGGTCGCGGTTGGTTGATCTGCCAATTGCGCTACTCACCACGCTTGGCAACGCAATCGCGCCAAGCCACGGCGAAATGATTGCGGCCACCATTTGGCCTTTTGCGCTTTTTGTCACAGCCCTTATGGGCTTCATGGTGGCAGTACGGCGTATTTCTGGTGCCAGCAACATGCTTCCCGGTCTTGTTATCGGCGGCTTCGGTCTCGTGGCGAGCGGCGTTTTTGATACCGGTTCAATCGACCATCATAATGTTCAGTTGGCATTGGGCATGTGGCTCATCGCCCTCTTGATGCCATCTGGCAAGCAGACGCACGATTTTGCCATTGCCGGTATTCTAGCAAGTCTAATGCTGGCTGTCGGCATGGAGGCGCTGCCCATAATCGTTGGCGCAGGGTTGGTGGTCATTGCACGCTTACAGTTCGAGGGCGATGCGCTTATTTTGCCTACGCGCCGGTTCGGACTTGGTTTGGCACTGTCCTTGTTTGTCTTATTTTTTGCGCTCGTCGGCACGCAGAATTATACCGGCACGGCCTGCGACTCCTATTCGCTGTTTCATCTTTGCTGTGGCGGCATTGGCGGATTAGCGCTGTACGCGGGGCTAAGCGATACCGCGCGAGCGCGACTTCCTAAAGCCAATCTAACGGCACCATTGATTGCTGGTGTGCTGGCCCTGCTTGTTGCCGTGGTGTTTTTCCGGCCTTGTTTGGCAGATCCGGTCGGTAGTCTTGATCCAAAGCTCAAATTCTTTTGGCTCGATAGCGTTTTCGAAGCGCAAAGTGCATTCCGCATCTTCACGCTCGATCCTTGGTTACTGCCATCGCTGTTTGGCATGCCTTTGCTGGCATTGGGATGGTTGGCGTCAAACATCTGGCGCGGCACACAAAGGAGCCTCTCTACGGGCCTGTTTGGCCTTCTATTGATCGCAACAGCGGTAACCGTCTTCCAAATGCGCGGCACGGAATTCTCAGGCCCCATCAGCGCTTTAATATTGGCGGGCCTTGTGACGATTTTGTCCGAAGGTATCGGCAAGGAGCGACCTGTTCTGCTCATTTCGACATGGCTGCTCTCCTGCGCAATCGTGTGGAAGCTGCTTTCCACCGCTGGCATCGCCCTCCTTGCCCATGGCCATTCAGGCCCGCTCATTGCGGGCGCTGGTGTGAAGCAGGCAGGCGCGTCTTGCCATTCTACCGAATCGCTTGCCGCGCTACTGAGCGAGCCTACTGGCACGGTGGCGGCAGCCAACGGTCTTGGCCCCGATATTCTCTTCTCAACGCCTCACCGCGTGCTTGCGGGCCCCTATCATCGCAATGTTGAAGGCAATCTTGCTTGGATCAATGCGATGATTGGAACTCCTGACGAGGCGCGGAAAATTTTGATTGATGCAAGCACTACATTATTGGCCATATGTCCCGATGACCCCGATGAGCGCGACTTTTTGCGGGCCGCACCTGATGGATTTGTTGGCCAATTGTTGAAAGGTCAAACTTTTAGCTGGATTGAACCCGTTCAACAGACTATGGGATTGCCGCTGCGCGTATGGCGCATCAAAAAACAATAATTTGGGTGGCAAAATCCTATTTTTTCGAGCGTCTTGCAGGAAAGCCGTGACTTTCTTATATGAGCCTCGAAGACAATGATTTGGTTGCGGTCTTGAAAAGGATGGCACCAAACGCAAAATATGAAGTGTAAACTTGGAGCTATCGCCGGAACGCCTCCCATGGGTCCAGATAGCTTGCTGAATGGAGAGATGAAATAAATGGCTAAAGTCATTGGTATTGACCTTGGAACAACCAATTCCTGCGTTTCCGTCATGGACGGAAAGACCGCAAAGGTAATTGAAAATGCCGAAGGCGCGCGCACAACGCCGTCAATGGTTGCTTTCACCGAAGATGGTGAGCGCCTTGTTGGTCAGCCGGCAAAGCGTCAGGCTGTGACAAATCCAGCGGGCACATTGTTTGCTGTAAAGCGCCTGATGGGCCGCCGCAGCAACGATCCTTTGGTCGAAAAAGACAAGAAAATGGTGCCTTACGAAATTGTCAAAGGTGACAATGGCGATGCTTGGGTTTCAGTAAACGGCAAGAAGCATTCTCCGAGCCAAGTTTCGGCAATGATTTTGCAGAAGATGAAAGAAACCGCCGAAGCCTATCTTGGCGAAGACGTGACGCAGGCCGTTATCACTGTACCTGCTTATTTCAATGATGCTCAACGTCAGGCCACTAAAGATGCCGGTAAAATTGCCGGTCTTGAAGTGTTGCGTATTATCAACGAGCCAACAGCGGCAGCGCTGGCTTATGGCCTTGATAAGAAGTCAGCTGGTACAATCGCGGTTTATGACCTTGGCGGCGGCACATTCGATATTTCAGTTCTTGAAATTGGCGACGGCGTTTTTGAAGTTAAGTCCACCAATGGCGATACATTCCTTGGCGGTGAAGATTTTGATATTCGTTTGGTGGAATATTTCGCAGCCGAATTCAAAAAGGAAAACGGCATTGATTTGACCAAGGATAAATTGTCCTTGCAGCGTCTGCGTGAAGCGGCTGAAAAGGCCAAGATTGAACTGTCATCGGCTGCGCAAACTGAAATCAACCTGCCGTTCATCACCGCGGATGCTTCCGGTCCGAAGCATTTGACCATGAAACTTTCGCGCTCGAAGTTCGAGAGCTTGGTGGACGATTTGGTTCAGCGCACGATTGCCCCTTGTAAGGCAGCGCTGAAGGATGCCAGCATCAATCCAGCCGATATCGACGAAGTGGTTTTGGTTGGCGGCATGACCCGTATGCCGAAAATACAGGAAATCGTGAAGAAGTTCTTCGGCAAAGATCCGCATAAGGGTGTGAACCCGGACGAAGTTGTAGCGATGGGCGCGGCCATTCAGGGCGGCGTGTTGCAGGGCGATGTTAAAGACGTGTTGCTTCTGGACGTTACGCCTTTGTCGCTCGGGATTGAAACACTCGGCGGCGTGTTCACACGTCTCATCGAGCGTAACACCACGATCCCTACCAAAAAGAGCCAAGTGTTCTCCACAGCTGAAGATAGCCAGTCAGCAGTGACAATTCGTGTTTCCCAAGGTGAGCGCGAAATGGCAGCGGACAACAAGTCGCTTGGCCAGTTTGATCTGGTTGGCTTGCCACCGGCACCACGCGGTGTTCCGCAGATCGAAGTGACCTTTGACATCGATGCCAACGGCATCGTGCAAGTGTCCGCTAAGGACAAGGGCACAGGCAAAGAACAGCAGATCCGCATTCAGGCATCTGGTGGTCTTTCAGACGCTGACATCGAAAAGATGATCAAGGATGCTGAAGCCAACGCGGACGCGGACAAGGCACGCCGCGATGCGGTGGAAGCAAAGAACCAAGCCGAAGCGCTGATCCACTCGTCTGAAAAGTCGCTCAAGGAATATGGCGATAAGGTTGGCGATGAAGAACGCACGGCAATCGCTGATGCCATCGCTGCTCTCAAGACAGCCGTTGGTTCTGATGATGCTGAAGACATTAAGGCTAAGACTCAAGTACTCATGGAAGCGTCCATGAAGCTGGGCCAAGCCATGTACGAAGCCACGCAGAACGAGCAAGCAGAAGCCGACGCGGCAGCCGATATGGCCAAGGATGATGTCGTTGATGCCGAGTTTGAAGAAATGGACGACGATAAGAAGTCGGCGTAAAATACCTTAGATAGAATGGTGAAAGGGGTCTCGGAAACGGGGCCCTTTTTTATTGGTGGTAAGCGGCGCTATTAAGGTTAAAAATGGATTAAAGACACCCCCGTCACGCACTGTGTTAAGCCCCTTACAATACAGCGTCACATCGCTGTTATGGAGTTGGCAATGCAGTTTCGAATATTCAGCGTATGGCGATTATTGGCGGCCTTTATGGTCATGTCATACCATTTTTCCCATTATGGGCCTGATGGATTTGAAAATGTGCTGCGTTGGTTTGAGCGCTTGATGCCGTTGCTGGATGTTTTTTTTATGATTTCAGGCTTTCTGATTTTCGCCCGCTATAGTGAGTCGATCAACAGTCTGCCTGCCTATGGTTCCTATCTTTATAGACGATTGGCGCGGCTTTATCCGCTTCATGTAATGACAACCGGATTTTTCGTAATTGTCGGGTTTGGCGTCTCGCTTGGCCTCATTCAGTCGCACGGCTCACTTGGCGGGCTTGAACGCTATGACTGGACACAACTGCCGTCAAACATATTTCTCACGCAGGCATGGGGCGTTTCTGACGCCCTGACATTTAATTATGTTTCATGGTCGTTATCGGCCGAATGGTTCTGCTATCTGGCCTTGCCAATCATCGTCTTGTTCAACAGGAAGGCCGGAACGCTCGGCCTTTTTCTCTTGCTCGCAACTATCGTTACGGCGCTGCAATATCTAGCCACTTCCAAGAACTTTCCCTTCGATGCATGGATGAAGGCGAGTACTTGGGGCGCCTACAGGGCGTTCGCAGATTTCACTATTGGTGCAATCGTTTCGAAATTTGTCGTACGGTCCACATGGAGCCTGAAGTCACCGGTACCGGCGTGGGTAGTCATAATCGGCGCTTGCGTTGGAATGCAATTTGGCGTGCCACCTTATGGCTCGCTGGCCATTCTTGCTTTTGGTCTCTTTCTGGCCGCGATAAGCGAGCGTAATGCACCTGAGCGCTCGGCGTGGCTGGATGTGATCGCACCGCTCTCCAACGTTTCCTTTGGTATCTATTTGTGGCACCCAATATATGAATCCATCATGATTAGCCTTCTGTGGCGGCGCTTTATTGAGCCAGCGGGCGTCATCGGTTTTTATCCCTATTTGTTGGTGCCGATGATTTTGACAGCGGTAACCGCCATGCTGTCCTATCGTCTGGTTGAAAAGCCAATAGCCAACTGGCTGCTAAAAAAGCCGCAGAAGTCTGCCCAACAGAATTCTTATTTAGCGGACGCCACACTTGCCGAATAGTTTTACCCACTTTTAACGTCGCTAGACTGGCATTTCGCTTAGACAACGCCTAAATACCCATCAAAGCTGGCGCTTCGGGCGCTCCACTATTTGTTGCGGGATATTTGACTGATGAAGGCTGACTATTACGAGACGCTTGGCGTTGCCAAAGGCGCCGATGATGCCGCGATGAAAGCGGCCTACCGCAAGTTGGCGATGAAATATCACCCGGACCGCAATCAGGGCGATGTCAGTGCGGAAGGTAAGTTCAAAGAATTAAATGAGGCCTATGAGACCCTTAAAGACCCCCAAAAACGTGCAGCCTATGATCGTTATGGCCATGCCGCGTTTGAAAATGGCGGCGGCGGTGCGCAGGGTTTTGGTGGCGGTGGCGGCTTTGCTGATATTTTTGAAGATATTTTTGGCGAAATGATGGGTGGTCGTGGCCGTCGTCAGCCTAATGGTCGTGAGCGTGGCGCGGACCTGCGTTACAATATGGAAGTGACGCTGGAAGAAGCGTTCGCAGGCAAAAC
>JAYTVD010000123.1:0-18635 GCA_043744175.1 Phyllobacteriaceae bacterium | reverse complement strand
CTCCTCGCGCGATGAAAAAACATCCGCCCGCACAAATTTATGCTCCTTGACCACGCCACCATCTTCCTTGGTGATCGTACCAGCCAGTCGCCACTGCGCGCCATCTTTCACGGGTAGCGCATGAATTACATGACCGTTAAATTCCTGAGTTTCCGGTGTAAAGGAGCCGCTAGCACCGCCGCTGCGGCCAAATAAGCGTTTGAAAAAGGACATGGGATCACTCCAGCAATAAATTCATGAACACTGATTTGGCCCGTCCGGCGCGTGAAATCAATCTAAAAGCCGGGATTTTATCCCCACATCCGGCACAATACACGCGTCATACCTGCCAAACAGCTGATAGCGATTGCAGGCAATGCGGTCATAGAGCCAGTTCTTAAGCGGCAACGGCAGATACTTCAGCGGAAAAACCACACGCCACGGCCAGCCAAGCCGCCACATAACGGCTAAAAACGCATCGAGCTTTTCAAACAGCTTGCCCTCAATAAATACCAAATTCGTATCATAGTCGCCGTGCTTCAAACCAAACCGCTCATAAAGCGCTTCGCCCTTAGCTGATTGAGCGGTGAGAAATTTGAACTCTTGCAGCCTATCGTGCCTGAGCACAAACTGCACGAACCCATTGCAAAGCACACAAACGCCATCAAATACGATGAGGTTATCATTTTTTCTGAAATAGGATGATCTCCCAAGATCAACCCTACCCAAACCGATAGCTCGAGGCAGTCACACCGCCGAAGATATTTTCATCGTGATAGACTCGAGTCGCCTTATCATTTTCGGCAGCGCCAATGGCCGCCATCAGCGGAATAAGATGATCCTCTTCAGGGTGGCAAATGCGGGCAGAAGGCGCTTTGTCCCACTCACGCAAATAGTCCAGCCGCGCGGCTGGCTCGCTCATCATCGCCGTGTTGAGCCACGCATCAAACGCCGCAGACGGCTCCTTACCGGTAGCCCCGAACCGGCGCAGATTGTGATAGCTAAGACCTGAACCTACAATCAGCACGCCTTCGTCGCGTAGTGGCGCGAGCGCACGTCCCAGCGCGATGTGCTCTTCCGGATCATAGCCATGGCGCAGCGACACTTCAAAAAGCGGCACATTGGCATCCGGATACATCACTTGCATGGGCGCAAATACGCCATGATCGAACCCGCGATTGTCATCAAGATGCGTAGGCAAACCCGCACCTTTGAGAAGCTCAACCACCCGCGCCGCCACAGCGGGAGCGCCCGGCGCAGCATATTTGATCTGATACGTAAACGCCCGAAAGCCGCCATAGTCGTACACCATGCCGGGCGCGGGCGATGACATGACCGCAAAATCATTTTCCTCCCAATGACCGGAAATCATCAGGATAGCCTTCGGCGTCTCACCAACTTCAGACGACATATTCGCTAGCGAAACCTCCAACGAATGCATTGCCTTGCGCATATCCGGCAACCAAGGCCAAGGCCCGCCGCCATGCGAAATGAAGTATGTGGGAAGGCGATTAGCCATGAGGGAAACTCCAGTGCAATTTCAACAGATATAGGCGTGCCAAGGCAGTTCGGCAAATGCGTTGACAGTTACAGACTGGTCAATGATTAAGAGCGAGCGCGTTAGGCAGACGCAACAACAAAAAAGCGCGAGTGGCCAGCCGCTTGCGCTTAGATTTTCAACCCAAAAGGGGACTATTCGTTACAGTCCGAAGTGGCCACTTTGCATTCCGCGTCTTCACAAGCTTTAACCGCGTTCGCCTCAGCTTCTTCCTTGGTAGCAGCCTTGGCCCAACCCGCTAAGCCTTTACCAGAAACAGCAAGCGCACCGCATTGCTCATAGGTCACCATAGACTTGCAAGCGACACCGCCGGCATCCTTACAAAAACCCATGGCGGCATCAATCGCGCCTTGCTCCGTGTCAGCGCCGCCAACACCATAATATGGCTCGCGCTCAGCCTTCTCGGTATCCAACGCCAAAGCGCCCCATTTTGTATCAGCAGCAAACGAAGGCATCGAAAATAAGACAGTCATGAGAGCAGCAGCGGCGGCATGTTTAATCAACAAGGCGATTCTCCAAATTATGATAAGGTTACAATGTGTTTCATTATCAGACAGGCGGGGAATTGCCAGCATAACACATCCAGCTTCTCGGCAATCACATACATGCCATCGGCTCTCAGCCTAACACTGGTTCCAGCCACCCGCGATAACGCACAATGCGGCCAAAGGGCGCGATTGAAATATCGACATCAAAATTAAATCGTCCTTGCTCATCAACAAATTCGCAAGTCTCGCTTACCGGTAACAAGAATTTTGGGAGGGGTATTACGCTAAATAGCTTAGCCCCGATTGCGGGATAAAGCAGCGTGCCATCCTTCACCTTAAGCTCAATGGTAAAATGCAACGGGCCGAAACGCTCGATCACTTCTCCACTATTTTTGCCTTGTCGTAACATTGAACTAAACGGTTTGCCGCCAAACTTACGGACCCAAATCTCGCGGGTTTCGCTAGCGTCCAAATTAACTTCGACAGGAATCGCCTTCCGTGCTTTCGGAAAGCCAAAGATGCGCGCAATCAACCTTGCCGTAAATGTTGCGCCACCATCCACATCGGATTGCCCTGCAAACTTCATCGGCACAAGACAAGAATGTAGCGTGCGGATTGGCTCCGGCAATTTGGCAAAGTCACCGCCCAGTGCCCGCTGAAACACTGTCTTCACTTCGCGCTCCCGCATTTCCGCCATCGCTCCAATTGTAGCCAATTGCGCTTCCATTTCAGACAGGGAGAACAGTCCTAAGGCAGGTCGCGCACCTGCAACCATCTTGCTCGCCACCAAATGGCGAAGCGCCAAAATCACCGGCTGCGTTGGTATTTTCGGCCCGTTACCATCGGCAGCGATCAAATCCCAAGTGCGCAGAGCAACGCTACCATCGTCTAAAACACCATGCATACGCACCTGCATCCCGCCGACATCACTACCCAAACCAATGCCAAGATTGGCCCCATGATAAAACAGCTTCGCAAAAGGTAGCAGCGTTTTCAGCAGCCGATATTTCACCAGCCCACTGGCAAGACCCAGCGCATTATGGAAAAGCCCAAGCTCTAACCCGGCACGAAACACAACAGTTTTAGCGCCATAGCGTTCAGGGAAGAGAGCCACATCCGGCGTGTTCACCAGCGCCGCGCGGCGGTTTGATACGTCAGGCATACCAGCGACGGTGAGCGACACGCTCGTTGTTTCGTCCCAGCCATGCACCGTCTCTCGCCTGCCATTGCGCCATATCGCGAATTGTTGTCCCGCTTGGCTCAATATAGCCTTCATTACTGAAAGCCCGCGTGGCGTGCGATTACCAGGAACAATCGCCGTTTCGATTTCATGAATTTTACTCATGCCCATCGCCAGATTATCTGCAACAATAGACGAAATCGCAGGCGTACTTGAAGTGCCGGACAGGGCTGTCACATTGTGGGCTTTCGCCACTTCATCAAGCGTGGCAATCTGACTGACAAACGCGGGCGCGTCAGCAATATCAAGGTAGTGAGCCCCTGCCTCAATCACCGCCTTGGCAAATGCATAAGGCTCACCGCCATAAAGCTGAAAAGGCCCGGCCAAATCCAGCACGGCGAAAGGCTTCAACAGCAGCAGCGCCTTGCGCACGGAGGCAAGGTCGCTGCGGTCCAGCACAACTGTCCGAGCACCGAACTCCCGCTCCAACGTAGCGCGACCCCGTCCCGCACAAATCACATCATATGCGTCATCCTCAATCAACGCCCGTGCGCAATGTCCCCCAAAGAGACCCGTCGCGCCGATGATGAGGATTTTGTGGGGCAAAGGCAGGCCTGTTTTCCAGTTTCGATGAAAAAATGCTAAAGGACGAAAACTAATACTTTCATCAACAAAAAACCCGGCATCACTGCCGGGTTCAATTACTAGCTATCCAAGAAGCTCCGCAGCTTCCTTGACCGGCTCGGATGCTTCAGCTTCCGCAGCGCCTTCGCTTCAATCTGACGAATACGCTCGCGCGTCACACTGAACTGCTGGCCGACCTCTTCCAGCGTGTGGTCAGTGTTCATGCCGATACCAAAGCGCATACGTAGCACACGCTCTTCGCGCGGGGTTAGCGAGGCCAGAACGCGGGTTGTTGTCTCGCGCAAGTTCGCCTGAATCGCTGCATCAATTGGCAGCATGGCGTTCTTGTCTTCGATGAAATCGCCGAGGTGCGAGTCTTCTTCATCACCCACTGGCGTTTCCAGCGAGATCGGCTCTTTCGCGATTTTCAGGACTTTGCGCACTTTTTCCAGCGGCATCGCCAGCTTTTCGGCCAACTCTTCCGGTGTCGGCTCACGGCCGATTTCATGCAGCATCTGGCGGCTGGTACGAACGATTTTGTTAATCGTTTCAATCATATGCACCGGAATACGGATAGTGCGCGCTTGGTCGGCAATCGAACGGGTAATAGCTTGGCGAATCCACCATGTCGCATAGGTCGAGAATTTGTAGCCACGGCGATATTCAAACTTATCAACCGCCTTCATCAGGCCGATGTTGCCTTCCTGGATCAAATCCAAGAATTGCAGGCCGCGATTGGTGTATTTCTTGGCGATGGAAATAACGAGACGCAAATTGGCCTCGACCATTTCCTTCTTAGCAATGCCAGCTTCGCGCTCGCCCTTTTGCACTTGGTTGACGATCTTGCGGAATTCCACCACCGGGATAGCGGTTTCCTGCGCGATAATCTGAATATCAGACCGTAGCGCCTTGATCGGCTCTTTCTCGGACTTGGTGAAATCCTTCCAGCCTCGACCGGCAAGATTGGCAATGGAGGCAATCCAGTTCGGATCAAGTTCCGAGCCGGTGTAAACCTTCAAAAACTCGTCGCGCTTCACGCCGTAGCTTTCCGCCAGACGCAACAGCTTGCCTTCGTTCTGCACAAGACGGCGGTTAATATCGTAAAGATGAGCTACCAGCGCCTCAATACGCGCATTGTTGAGCGACAGCGACTTCACAGCCGTAATCAACTCGTCCTTCAATTGCTTGTAGCGACGCTCTTGGCTGGTGGACAAAGTGCCAGTAGCCGCCATGCGGTTTTCGACCTGCTGATCCTGCAACTTACGCAGTTTCTTATAGGTATCAGCAATCAAATCCAGCGTTGCCATAACGGCAGGGCGCAGTTCCGCTTCCATCGCGGCGAGTGAGAGGTTGACTTCGTCTTCCTCTTCTTCTTCCTCTTCAGGAAGACCGCCACCGCCGACATTGGTAATATCTTCTTCTTCGGCAGCGCGCATACGGCGCTGACGGTCATCAATCTTTTGCGCGACGATTTCCGCAGGACGCTCAACTTGCGGCGCTACCTTGGCTTCCGGACCTGCAAATGTCGTTTCAAGATCAATGATCTCGCGCAACAGTGTGCGGCCTTCGTTTAGCTCCTCACGCCAAATGATAATCGCTTGGAATGTCAGCGGGCTTTCGCAAAGCCCGGCAATCATCGTCTCGCGGCCAGCCTCAATGCGCTTGGCAATCGCAATTTCGCCTTCGCGGGAGAGCAATTCCACCGTGCCCATTTCGCGCAAATACATGCGCACGGGGTCATCAGTGCGGTCCGTCGGCTCTTTTTTGGTAGTTGAGGCAACAACAGCAGTGCCGTTTACTTCGGCCAGCTCCGTGGCTTCGGCCTCGTCGTCTTTTTCGGCCTCTTCCTTGTCGTCGTCCGCGCCTTCGTCTTCCACAACATTGATGCCCATATCGGACAGCATCGACATCGTGTCTTCAAGCTGGTCGCTGGTCACTTCTTCGGCAGGAAGCACGCTGTTTAATTCATCAAGGGTGACATAGCCGCGTTTTTTCGCGGCCTTAATCATCTTTTTGACAGCGTCATCCGAAAGGTCGAGAAGCGGCCCGTCCGGTGCGCCTTCGCGCTCGACTTCACCTTCTTCTTTTTCTTTCGTCTTGGTCGCCATATGATGGACTCCGTATTAGCAACGCGGGCGCACATGAAAAGCCAGATGCTAACCATCTGGAAATTTGCACTATTCCGGCATTATCCCTGTTGCGTTAATGTGTGATTAACCTTGAGGCTTCGACTGCCTTTATTCGCCCCTCAATGTGCCTCACAAAAATAATTTGCGGCAAACAATGGACGGGAGTTTCGATTGTCCCTAAGATATTGTCTTCTGCGGCTGTCTGATTCCGTCATTTAGTACGTTCGTCAAGTCGGTTTTCATGATTCGGCCTAAAAAGCGAATCATTTTTAGCCTTTCGTGCCGATGAACTGTCGAATCATTAGTCAACAATGTCATTCTACCGTGACATTAATTCCAATTTCAGCCAGTGCCTCGAATGTTGCCTCCAACTGATTGCTAGTGACCTCACCGCTAGGCAGCACTGAATTTAATTCGTTCAATGTGACAAAGCCTTTCTGTTTAGCTTCGCTAATCAATGCCTTAACTGTAGGATCTGCCATATTCAAAAGCGAACCATTGTCGTTCATTTTTAGCCTTTTGAAGCTCCACGCCCAGATGAAACTCCAAATCCTTCTATAAGAGCCTCTGTCGCCTGCGCGTTTCGCATTTGGTTTTGCACATCAATGAGATGCGCGTAGTTCTCTTCAGTAGGATCATCAGCCAGCGCAGTTTCGGCTAATTTCAACTCGTTATGTAGTGTGCGCGTTGTCTGATGCAAGTGCAGCGACTGCGCAAAAGCCTCGCGAACATCATCAATCGCGCCTTCCGCAGTCGCCGTCCAAAGCCGCGTCCGGCGTATCATCGCCTCCACGCCGTCCAATACTTTGATCTGTCCGGTCGCTTCAAGTTTGGCGGCAATAGCAGCCCTATCCGCCACAATATGCTCGGCCAAACAATCTAAGACAGTCGCTTGCAATAGTTTTAGATCAGGATGAATGAGTTCAAGCCCCTCAAACGAGGCGAAATCTTCCTCCACCAATTGCGGATGGTGAATAGCCATCAACAAAATCGCCGCTTCACGTAGCGAAGGTTGCGCCACCGAGCCGCGAACCAAGGCCGAGCGTGCCAAACTATCCGACACCGCAAGCCGCACTGGTGCTGCCCCGCGCGCAGGGCCACGCTGATAGGGCTGTTTGTCACCGCGCTGTTGCCCGCCTTTACTGCGATTATTCGAGCCGAAGAACGATGCCAGCCGGTCGCGCATGTCTTGTTGATAATGACGGCGCACGCTTTCGTCTTGTATGCGGCTGGTAATCTCGCGCATACGCTGTTCAAGCTCCGCCCGCCGTTCCGGCGTATCAAACACACTTGATGCCGTCTCGCGCATCCAGATCAAATCAATCAGCGGCCGCGCCTCATCCAGCACCGCTTGGAACGCTTCCGGACCGGAGGTTTTCACCACATCGTCGGGATCTTTGCCATCAGGCAGCATTGCAAAGCGGAACGTCTTGCCTGGCTTCAAAAGCGGCAAAACCAAATCTGCCGCCCGCCATGCCGCCTTGGTTCCGGCTTGGTCGCCATCAAAGCAAAGGATTGGCTCATTGGCCATTTTCCAAAGCAACTCGCTTTGCCGTTCCGTCAGCGCAGTGCCAAGCGGCGCGACGGCATGATGAAAGCCAGCCTGCGCAATGGCAATCACGTCCATATAGCCTTCAACAGCAATGACCGTGCCCTTATCCTGAGCAGGCTTGCGCGCCTTGGCATAGTTGAACAGCACTTGGCCCTTGTGGAACAGCTCCGTATCCGGCGAGTTTAAATATTTCGCTGGCACATCTTTGGAAAGCGCCCTTCCCCCGAAGGCGATAATCCGGCCTCTGGAATCCGGTATCGGAAACATAATCCGGTCGCGGAACCTGTCATAGGATACGGGGATATCATCGCCGTGCACCACCAACCCGCATGCCTCAATCTGCTCTTTAGGAATACCCTTGCCAGCCAAATACTCCTTTAGGGCGTTGCGACTGTCGCTTGAATACCCAAGCCTAAACTGTAACTGCGTTGCCGCAGACAGGCCTCTCTCGCGCAAATAACCCCGCGCTTTCGCGCCATTAGCCGCCTGCAACTGCTCTTGAAAGTAAGTAGCTGCCAAATCCATCACATCAAAGAGTGATGCCTGCTCACGGTCGCGTTTTTCAGCCTGCTCGTCCCGCGCCGGCATGGGGATGCCCGCAATACCTGCCACGGTTTCCACCGCTTCCGGAAAGCTTAAGCCCTCAAGCTCCGTCAAATAGCGGAAATGATCGCCAGTCACACCGCAGCCGAAACAGTGATAGCGTCCCTTGCGGTCCTCGCAGTGAAACGACGGCGACTTTTCGCCGTGAAACGGGCAGCACGCCCAAAAATCCCCGCGCCCCGGATTGGATTTTTTGCGGTCAAACGTAACCCGCCGCGCAACAATTGTCGAAATCGGCACACGGTCGCGGATACCATCAAGGAACGAAGTAGGAAAGCGCATGGCCACAGCCTAAAGCATGTTAGCACAAGAGTCAGCAAGCGAACATTTCAAACCTGTTCGCAATTCACAATACGCCAATATAACGCCGCATTTGGGCTGTCATTTTCATTAGCCGTCAAACTATATTTCTGTTTAATTACGCTATTAAACCACTGATTTGGAAATTGAAAATATGAGTGGATCGCTCGTTCTGTTACACTTGGCTGGTGCAGTCGCCCTATTGCTTTGGGCAACACGCATGGTGCGCACGGGTGTGGAAAACGTGTTTGGTGCCACGTTGCGCGATCATTTGCGCCCTGCACTGAAGAATCCACTGCTTGCAGCCGGCTCCGGCATGGTGCTCGCCATCATGTTTCAAAGCGCCACCGCCGTCGGCTTGCTGATATCCGGGTTTGCGGGGCAAGAGCTGATATCCGTAACATCCGGCATCATCGCCCTGCTTGGCGCGGACCTCGGCTCATCAATTGCCGTGCGTCTGCTGTCCTTTGATTTATCAGACCTCGTGCCGCTGCTGATTTTTATCGGCACCTTCACCCATATGGCAACATCAAGCCGCACCTGGCAGCAATCCGGCCGCATTTTAATAGGCATAGGCCTTTTGCTTCTATCGCTGCGCATGATCGGTCAGTCCTCCGAGCCCCTTCGCACCAGCAGCCTTCTACCGGTTATCGTGGAAACACTGACGAATGACGCCCCGACTGCCTTCCTCGTGGCGGCAATAATGACATGGCTGTTCCACTCCAGCGTCGCGTCCATTTTGCTGATTGCCGCGCTTGCTGCCAAGCAACTCATCCCCGTTGAGCTCGGCATTATTTTGATGCTCGGCGCGAATTTCGGCGGCGCGCTGATTGCAACCGCTCTCACCCGTTCTGGCAATGCCTCACAGCGTGCGGTCCCGATGGGCAATCTAATCCTGCGAGGATTAGGCTCAATTATAGCTGCCATAGTTGCAGCAAACGCAAGCCTGCCATTAGAAAAACTCGGCACACTTCCCGCGCTGCAAATCATTCATGCCCACATCACGTTCAATGTATTATTGCTCATTTTCGGATTGCCGCTCGCGCCACTTGTGGCAAAATTAGCCCGCGCATGGGCAAGCCGTGGCGCACCAAAATCCGCAATGGACTTAATCGACACTGAAAATTCTAGCGCATTAGACGAAAGCGCATTGACCAACCCGCGCCTTGCCATCGCCAACGCAACCCGTGAAGTGCTGCGCCTGTGCGAAACCATCGACGTGATGCTGACCCGCGTCATTGATATGTATCGAACTGTCACCCGCGACGACATTGCCGCCCTCTCGCAACTAGATGACCGTGTGGACCGCCGCCATTCGGCCATCAAACTTTATCTCGCCAAGGCCACTGCCCATAATGTTTCGGAGCCAGAGGCAATTCGCTGTCAGGAACTGGTCGCCGCATGTGTGAAGCTGGAGCAAGTTGGCGACATCATTGTGCGCAATATGTTGCTCCACATCCAAAAGAAGCGCGATCGCAACGTGGAGTTCACCGATGAAGGCTGGCAAGAACTAGTATCCATGCACGCTGCGGTGCTTGCCAATGCGAAGCTGGCATTCAATGTCATCGTCAATCGAGACATCGAAACCGCACGGCAATTGGTGGAAGAAAAGGACAATCTGCGTGCCCGTGAAAAAGCATGTGGCCAGCGCCATTTTGAGCGCCTGCGCAGTGGCTCTGCGCTCTCAATCGAAACCAGCTCAATCCACTTGGACACAATTCGCGACTTGAAAGATATCAATTCGCTACTGGCGTCACTCGCCTATCCTGTGTTGGAGGAGCAAGGCCTGTTGCGCCAAACCAGACTCAAAAAGTCTTAAGTGAGCAGCGACTTAATCAACCCGCTGGCCTTGCCAAAATCCATCTGCCCGGCAAATGCAGCGCGCAATTCCGCCATCACCTTGCCCATGTCTTTGATACCTGAAGCGCCAGTGGCGGCGATAATTTCTTTAATCGCCTTCGCGGCATCTTCGTCAGACAGTTGCTGAGGCATGAAACCTTGGATGATAACGATTTCAGATTTTTCCTGCGCCGCCAGTTCCGGCCGCCCGCCTTCGATATAAATCTTGGCTGATTCTTCGCGCTGCTTCACCATTTTGGCAAATAGCTGCAAAAGCTCTGCCTCGCCGCCAGCTTCTTTGCCAAGACCGCGATTGGCAATATCAAAATCCTTGATGGCAGACAGCATCAAACGAATGGTCGAAAGCCGGGCCTTGTCGCCAGATTTCATCGCTGTTTTCATCTCTTGGGTCAGGCGTGCGCGCATGGTCGTCATTTATCCTCTGATTTGTCGCCTACATAGGCAATTGAATGCCCTCTTGCAATTGACCTCACGCATCGCCTCCTCTATTGCACCAATCTTAGCCATACAATTTGAATTGCAGCCTGTGTCCGCGCCGATTTCTCGGTGCTCTGCGACGCCTGCCACTCTGGAGCCCGCGATGACCAACACCGCCCCTTGGACAATCACAAAACCAACAGCGCTGCTCGTGCTTGCCGATGGAACCGTCATCGAAGGCCATGGCCTTGGTGCCACAGGCGTGCGCGAGGCGGAAGTCTGCTTCAACACAGCGCTCACCGGCTATCAGGAAATTCTGACTGACCCGTCCTATGCGGGCCAGATTGTTACCTTTACCTTCCCGCACATCGGCAACATCGGCACAAACGATGAAGACATTGAGGACTTGCACCCGGCCCAGCGCTCTGGCGCTGTCGGTGTCGTTCTGAAGGCTGACGTCACCAACCCATCCAACTATCGCTCGCACGAGCATCTCGATATATGGTTCAAAAAACGCGGCATCGTCGCCCTATCCGGCATTGATACGCGCGCGTTGACCGCGCTTATCCGTGAAAAAGGCATGCCCAACGCCGTGATTGCGCATGATCCCTCTGGAAATTTCGATATTCCAGCTTTGCAGAAGCAGGCAGCAGCATGGCACGGACTCGAGGGGCTGGACCTTGCCAAGGAAGTCACCTCCGGCCAATCGCAAGTATGGACCGAAACTGATTGGCACTGGAACAAAGGCTTTGGCGAAAATACCGCACCAACTGTTCATGTCGTCGCGGTCGATTACGGCGTCAAGCGCAACATCTTGCGGCTTATCGCGGGTCTCGGCGCGAAAGTCACGGTCGTGCCTGCCGCCACCAAAGCCGTCGATATTTTGGCGATGAACCCCGATGGTATTTTTCTCTCCAATGGCCCTGGCGATCCGGCAGCGACCGGCGAATATTCCGTGCCTGAAATCAAGGCGCTTGTTGCATCCGGCAAGCCCCTGTTCGGCATATGCCTTGGCCACCAAATGCTGGCGCTGGCACTCGGCGGCAAAACTGAAAAGATGCACCAAGGCCACCATGGCGCCAACCATCCGGTGAAAGATTACACCACCAACAAGGTAGAAATCGTCTCCATGAACCACGGCTTCGCTGTGGATGCTAAGTCACTTCCGGCAGGCGTTGAAGAAACTCACGTTTCGCTGTTTGACGGCACAAATTGCGGACTTCGCCTAACCGGCAAACCTGTATTTTCCGTCCAGCACCATCCAGAAGCTTCACCCGGCCCGCAAGATTCGCATTATCTGTTCCAACGTTTCATGAACTTGATCCGCGAACAAAAGGGTGAAGCGTTGGTGGCGGAGCGCTAGAACCGTTCCCTTAAGACGAAATCCGAATACGCGCGATTTTGTCTTTGATCTTTGCAAAGGCCTCGTCCAACAATGCACGGTTTGGCACATCGAAATAGTGATCCGCGTCGCTGGCGCAATCACGCAGCATATTGCCCGTCGTCACATTTGGCTCTTCCAGACGAATTGTATAAATTTCAATGCCTTGCGCCTTGGCATTGTCACAAACGGCAAGGGTGCGAGCATTCATAGCATCAACAACTTGGCTCGGGCTGCCGCCAGTCATGCCAAGACGACCATCAACCAAATAGCCAAAGCTGGAATAGGTAGAGCCGAGAGAGTTGGGCAACTGGCCCAAATTATTCGTGCCGTCTGTCAGCAGAACCAAAGTCTTTTTCACTATATTATTGCTTGCAGGCGCCCCTTCTGTGAAGGGTGCATCCGCCGTCAATGTTCGCCAACCCCATGCCGCACCTTCAAAAGTATTGGTGGAGCCCATTGCCACGAGTGAGTTGACCTTAGCCTTCAGCCCCGCAAAATTAGATGAAAGTGGGGAAATGGGCTGCACATCACACCCAAAGTCTGGTCCTTTATTTACGGGATAATTAGTGTAATAAGTCTGATTGGAGAAATCGGTCCATCGGTTTTGCCAAGTTGCTGCATCAGCTATCTGTTGGCTGAACGTCTTGGTCTTAAATGTGCCCGGATAACTTGCACCGTATCGCGCCATACGCGCAGACACAGACATACTGCCAATAGGCGCAAACATATCAGGCATATAGTTGTTGGGGAAACCCGCCCAGTCAGGCTCGTCACTTGCGAACGCCGGGACGAACAGAGTTTCAGGATGTGACGCATCAGCAAGAGTATCGCTCGTACCATAATCAACGCCGCCAACGACCGGGCGAGTCTCTACACATCCGGGCCATTGCACGCCAAGATGCTTGTACAAAGCAAAACGGCTAATGCCCGGATCTAAATCAGATTGGTCTATCGGACTTTTTGCCAACGCATCAAGCCAAGCAGCGGGTTGTCTGGTAACAACCCCGGAGCTATTATATGCAGGCCCAAATTGAGTACCAACATTCACCATGCTGGAAAACGGAACGATCGAAAACTTCAATGCACCAGTGCGGGGGTTTTGCGCCGACATTGTATCAATCATGCCATTTACGGCATCTTTCATCGCTTCGATCTTGCCGCCAGCCATCGAACCAGTGGTATCCAATGCCAACGCAATTTCATAACTTGCATAGGCAATTGAAGATGCAGCTGCCACATTTAGCTCTACCGAGGGCTTTCCAATCAACCCGCCAAAATATAGCGTAACGCGCGATTTTGCAGCGACGCTCACGTCTGTTCCGACACGTGTCACGACCAAATTAGTATAGTCTGGATCAAAGTTACCATCGACAAATGTGTCGCCCAAAGTCTGCGCTTGGCTGTCATTGATGCTGTCGCCCTTTTGCGCCACGGCAAGAACAGCCGCATCCGCTGAGTTTTGCAATTGAACTCTCGTGCGCGAAACATTGGTGTAATCAATCGCTAGACCCACAGACAAAGCAATTGGCACCAACAAAATTGATGTCATAATGGCAAATTGGCCATTCTGATCTTTAATGAAATGCTTCACTATACGCATAAGCAACCCCTGCACATTTCCATCCAAATGCGGCCGCAATAATGAAAATTAAGCTTACGAGAGGTAATTCAACCAGCGAAACAGCCGGATAAAGTAAAACAGCGTGAATCTGAAGTTAAAAACCATCGATTCACGCCGTTATAGTGTTTGGCAAAATTCTTATATTATATATTAGGAATTATAGATTTGCATTGAACGTATCGCAATCTTCTAATTTACCTCGCTTTGCGCCACGACTGAACCATTCTACTCGCTGCGCCGAAGTGCCGTGGTTGAACGCATCAGGAACTACGTAACCTTGGCTTTCCTTCTGCAAGGTATCATCGCCAATCTGCTGCGCGGCATTAAGCGCCTCTTCAAGATCACCCTTTTCCAAAATGCCCTTTTGCGCAGTGTAGTAAGCCCAAACGCCCGCGAAACAATCCGCCTGCAATTCGACCTTTACAGACATCTTGTTGGAATCAACTTCGCTCATGCTCTGACGCATCTTGTTGAATTTCGGCAACACGCCAATCAAGTTCTGCACATGGTGGCCAACTTCGTGCGCCAGCACATAGGCCTGAGCAAAGTCACCCGAAGCGCCAAACTGGTTCGCCAATTGGTCGTAAAAAGCCAAATCAATGTAGAGTTTCTGGTCACCCGGGCAGTAGAACGGGCCGGATGCAGACGTGGCATTGCCGCAAGCAGATTGAATGCTACCATCAAACAACACCATTGTCGGCGCTGGATATTTCTGGCCATTGGCCTCGAATATACCTGTCCATGTATCTTCGGTTTCCGCCAAGATAGTTTTCACAAACGCAGTCATTTTATCATTGGCTTCAGCGGTGCGCGGCGCGGCTTGATCTTGAGCGACTTGACCGGTGTCAGCGCCAGTTCCCATCATTTGGCCAAGGTCCATGTTGATGCCACATGATTTCAACACGAAAAACAAAATGATCATAATAACGATAGTGGAAAAACTACCTCCGCGCACCACGCGCATACCGCCGCCCGGTGAACGAAACCCACCACCGCCTTGGCCAAAGCCGCCGCCGCCAGAGCCATCGCGCTGATCCTCAACATTGTCGCTTTGGCGACGTCCTTCCCACTTCATGGCACGGCTCCGTAAAATCTGTCCCTGCCCCCTTATGACAGGAAAGCGCCCTTCTATTCAATAGAAACAACACACGAACCAACAGGCAAAAGACAAACACAAAAAAGCGGACGCCTGGGAGGGAACGTCCGCTTAATGTTAACCGCTTGTGCTTCTTACTTTGGCAACAATACGTTATTTACAACATGGATGACGCCGTTGGATTGATTCACATCCGAAATCGTAATCTTAGATGTTCCGCCGCTTTCATCGGTCAAAATGATAGATTTACCCTTCATTGAAGCCACAAGTGTATCACCGCTTACAGTCTTCAGCTTGGCCTTGCCGCCACCATCAGCAATCATCTTCTTCAAGTCCGCGCCGGAAATCTTGCCAGCTACAACATGCGCAGTCAAAATCTTTACCAGCGTCGCTTTGTTTTCAGGCTTCAATAGTGTTTCAACTGTTCCAGCAGGCAGCTTGGCAAAGCCGGAGTTTACCGGTGCAAACACTGTGAAAGGGCCCGCGCTCATCAAAGTGTCAACCAAACCAGCGGCCTTAACGGCGGCAACAAGCGTGGTGTGAACCTTTGAGTTCACTGCGTTTTCAACAATGTTTTTGGTTGCATACATCGGTGCGCCACCGACCATCATGGTCTTGGCAAATGCTGGCGCTGCAACGAGGCCAACGGTTCCGAATGTGAGCATAGCAACTGTCGTTGCGCGAATGAGTGTCTTGAACATGGTGTATCTCCTCTTTCCATTTTCGCTTGTACCGGCTGGATACAGCGCCTTCGTTCTTGCGAAGTTGAAGGGTAAACGGGAGAAAGGAGATAAGAGTTTCAAAAGGTCATCAGATATTTTGAGGACGCTAATACATCATGCAAAGCCGGGGAAAAAATCCACTTTGATCTTGGAGTGAGCAACGCCCAACTCCTTAAGCACAGACTGGAATTTTACCACCATCCCCCGTGGCCCCGAAATATAGAACGTGCGCTCCCTAAAGTCCGGCACTTCGCGAGTGATCAGCGCAGCATCAATAAAGCCGCGGTGCATGTTGGTGTCAGCGCCTTCTGCGTTGTTCACGGCATAAACCGTCTTCATGCCAATTTCGCGCTCCGCACGATCGAACACATCGGTATAGGCAATTTCGTCAGCTTTGTTATTGCCGTAGAGCAGCACCAACTCGCGCGGATCGCCCTTATTGATAAGCTCCTGAACCATGGAGCGGAATGGCGTGATGCCAATACCACCGGCAATAAACACCATCTTTTCATCGCGGCTCTTCGGCAGCACAAACGAACCTGCCACATGTGAGGCATAGATAAAAGCACCGGGCTTCAGGACCGCGAGCGAGCGCTTGAAGGCACTTGGTTCGCTGTAGAACTTAACGCCAAGACGCACTTCTGTTTCAGACGGCGCAGACGCAATCGTAAACGGGCGGCGATTACCGCGATCATCAGCATTGCGCACACCGAGCGTCCAATCGACATATTGCCCGGCCTTGAATGACAAAGGACGGTCCGGCTTGAACACAAAATCAAAGCAACCATTGGCCATTTTCTCAACACGCAGCAGCGTCAACTTAAACCGACCCTTAGGGCTGACGATAAAGGCAAACACATTACCGACCAAGAATGCCAGTTCAGGCGTAAAGTAATAGTCACCGTAGGTGATGTTTGCGCAGGCTAACACGCCGATGATCGCGCCATAAACCATCCGCCATACCTTGTCGGCAGGTGCAGTCAAAGGCTCTGTCAGCATCGCAAAAGCAGCAAAAAACAACGGTGTATAGAGTACAGTTTCTTGCAATGCGCCGGAGTAGGTTTCCGCGTCTGTCGTCAAAAGCGTCGTTGCCAAGTTTGCAAGAATGAAACTGGAAATCATGTCGAAGCGTTGCATTTTACGAACCACCAGCAGACCGCCGATGAGCACGAAAGGCAACATTTCAAGATTGCCGCCAACCCACCACGTTGCAGGTTGGTCTATCAGCATCGCAGACGCCACCACACCAATCGCCACTGGATTGAAAACATGCTTGCGGCCAATTGCCAGCACGAATTTCGAGGCAATGGCTACGAACGAAGCCAAAGCCAAACCTTCCAGCCCCAGCGTATCGTCAAAGCTGACTGATGGCATAATGAGCGCCAGAATAAATGCTGTGATCCAGATTGACTCGGTATTCACCGGCACGCGCATAACCCGCGCAAACAGTTGATTGGTTGCCCAGCAAACAAAAGTGATAAAGGCGGTAGTAAAGGCCAGCGTCATCGGGTTATTCGGCACCAAGCCAAAAAATCCCAAACCAAATGCGATAACCAGCAACCCAGCGACATAGTAAAGCACCAAGCGGTACATGGTGATTTTATTAAGTTGGTTATCAATTAAGGTCATCATTTGATTACATAGCCTCCAAAGCCGCTGGTTTGAGTGGCGATGCCCTTGGCATCCACCATATATCCCTCAAATCCAGCCATTTCTTCGATGAAATAAATACCTTCGTGTCCCATAGCGAACGCGGCAGTCGCAAAGCGATCCGCCTCCAACACGTCGGGACCAATCACCGTCAGGCTGACTATGTCATCAATCTGACGAGCCGGGTCATGCGGATTGTAAATATGCTGGCCGCGCACATAGGTGCCGGAGGTGGCAATGCCATTACCTTTTAGCACCAGCGCTTTGATAATCTCTGTGCTGTTAAACGGGTTGCGAATGCCAACGCGCCAGTCTTGGCCATCGCCATTGTGGCCGCCAGTTTGAATATCACCGCCCGCATCGACGAAGAAATTCACCACGCCCTTGGCTTGCAACAAACGCGCTGCATTGCGAATTGCCCAGCCCTTCACAATACCTGAAGGATTGAGCGAGCCATCAGGTTTGCGAATTTCAAAATAGCCACCGCTCTGGTTTTTAGTCCGCTCGGCAATGGTCAAAACTTCCTGCATATCAGCGCTAAAATCGGAAGCGCTGATGTGGCCCTGATTAAAGGCGCTGATTTCGCTGGTGTCCTTGAAAACGCTAAACCGCTCTTCAACATCGGCGAAATACCCGTACACCTTTTCGAGTATGGAAGCGTCAACCGCATCCACAATTTCGACAGCAATGGGCATGCCCATCAATATACGGGTATCGCGCAACATGGAGATTAACCGCCAGCTTGTTGCAAGGCTGAATAAAGCGATTGCGCATAGGCGCGGCTGGTCAATGTCGCACCGGAAACCATGTTCACCCGTGCGCTTTGCGCGCTGATGACCTGTTGTTCCAGAATTGGCAGCGCCTGCCGATTAATCGCGCGGCTCGTGCTCTTGTGGTTCGGAAATTTTAATACATCTACCGAAACCAAACGACCGCCTTGAATGTTGGCTGTCACTTGTAGCGGACCATAGTAGGCATCATAAGTGCCGCCGGTGTAGCTGCCATCAGCGTAGGTTTTGCGTGCCTTAATATCTTGCACCAAACCTTGTGCATTCGGATCAACTGTGGCGGTTGGATCGGTAGCGTTTAGCGGGGCTGCAAAGCCATAAGTAAATGACGCTGCGCTCATTAAGACGGCGAATGTTGCGCTAATAGCAAAGTTGGTAGATTTCATGTGAACACCTGTAGGTTCTCTTCGATGATGCAGGTTTACGTGAACTCACATGACAAAATCCTGACAGGTTTGCCGGATAGGGATTTTCTACAAAAATAACCAAATCAAACTGCATTTCTGCGTTGGAAAACCAATTTTGCGGGTTCCCTTCCCCGCCCCGTTCCCCTATACCCGCCACTTAGCCTAAGAATTAAATTATGCGCGAGCCCGACCGGTCCCTCCCTCCGGTGCGGGAGTTTGGCGCAAAAAGCACGAAAGCGGATGCCATGCCAAAGCGGACAGACATCAAATCCATCCT